>JABDHI010000007.1:41024-64778 GCA_013285655.1 Bacteroidota bacterium | reverse complement strand
ATTAGCCATACGTATGTATCTTCCTGGGCCTGAGCACCAGAAGTACCTCCTTGCACCACGCCGTTCCATCCCGGGTTCATTTGTGTAGTATAATAAAGTTGCTGACCCCAACGGTCAAAAATCCACATTTGGAATTGAAGTATGCCGACACCTTTGGCTGTGAAATAATCATTCAATCCATTGCTGTTAGGGGTAAAGGCATTAGGAACATAAATAGTAAAATATGGCTCTATGTATATACATTGTACAGTATCTGCTACACATCCGTGCGTGTTGGTTACCTTCAAGTTAACACAATACCATCCCGTATCCGCGTAGGTATGCTGGGGGTTTTTAACCAAGCCTGCTGAATCAGCCCCGTCTCCAAATTGCCAGAACCAATTTACTATTCCATAAGCATCGGTTGAATGGTCAGTAAAATAAATAGTAGGGTCAAGAATCATTGCTGGTTGCGGTGAATACGTAAAATTAGCAATAGGGTGACTATATGTGGTTATATAATTATCTATGGTATCGGTTGCTGAGCATCCCTCATTCGAAGTAACTGTTAGGCTAACAGAAAACACACCCGCTTTTGTATAACAATGTTTTGGATTGGTATCACTACTACTACCGCCATCTCCAAATGTCCAGTATGATGTTGCTATTGTTCCGCCGGTTACTGTTGCTTTATTCGTAAAGTCTACACATAAAGGAGTACAGCCTTGCAAGGTATCGGCAACAAGGTTTACAACCGGTAAAGGGTAAACAATCACCGGCACCGAATCAACCGCTTGTGGCGTTCCGCAGGCATCAGTAATCGTAACCGTATAAACAGTAGTAACGGTAGGAGAAGCCATAACCGAGGTGCCCGTTGTAGGATTCAATCCGGTGGCAGGAGCCCAGGTGTAGGTATAAATTCCATCACCTCCGGCACCCGTAGCTGTAAGTGCAGCCGATTTTCCCGGGCACATGCTGGTCTTAGGTCCAGCTACAACTATCAATGGAGCCCTCACCACCAAAGTAGGAAGGTACTGCGCTGTGCATCCATTCGAATCGGTAGCCACAACACTATAACTGGTAGTTACTTTAGGATTAGCGGTAAATGTTGCGCCTGTTGTTGTACTGTTCCATAAATAGGTATAGGGTGGTGTGCCTCCGCTTGCAGTGGCAGTAAGCGTTCCAGTCTGACCAATACAAATAGTGTCCGGCGGAACAATAACATTTACCGGCGTTGGTTGTGTTATAGTTGCATACGTTTTATAAATACATCCATTAGCATCGGTAACAGAAAAGGTATAAGTTCCGGCAACTAAACCGGTGGCAGTAAGTGATGTTTGGGTTGGGGTAGTAGTTTGCCATGTATAGGTGTAAGGTGCGGTCCCTCCCCAGACCGTGGCAGTAGCAGAACCATTATTTCCACCAAAGCATAATTCGTTTACAGTTGAAACAATTTTCGCAGAATCTCCTGATATAGTCGGTACAGTTATGGTTACAACAACTGTACATGTATTTGCATCAGTAATTGTTACCTGGTACACGTCAGCATTAACATTATTAAGGCAAGAAGTAGTAGCGCCTGTATTCCATGAATAAGTATATCCTGGCGTCCCACCGCTGACTGTAATAAGGCAGGCACTACCTGATGCTTTGCCACATAAAGCTGCAGTAGAATCTGTCGTATAAGTAATAGGCGGAGGATCCGTTATTTTTACTGTAGTATCAGCAACACAACCGTGCGCATCGGTAACCGTTACTGAGTCTTTTGCCCCAACACATAAATTATTGACACTGGCACCTGACCCACCTCCGCTCCATGTATATGCATAAGGGTTTGTACCGCCACTGGGCACTGCTATTGCCTGTCCATCGCATTTATAGCTACAAGTTGCAGGGAATGTTGTTGCTTTTACCGTAAGAGGTTTAGGTGTTTGCACAGAATCCTTCAAAGTATCGGTACAGCCATTTGCATCTTTTACCGTGCAGGTATAATTTCCGGCAGCCAATGCGTTTATGGTTGAGGAAGTAGCCCCATTGCTCCAGCTATATACTATTGGAGCCGTACCACCTATTACTGTAACGCTTGCTGTACCGTTGCTTTGCCCAAAACACTTTACGGGTGTTGTTACTATTGTAGCATTTAAATAGCCTGCGCCAGGACTTACATCTACCGATGCAGTGTCTATTCTTGGGTTGCAAGATTGATCTTTAATAGTAACCAAATATTTTCCCGGGCAAAGGCCTGTTGCAGTTTGAGTTGTTTGACCGTTACTCCAACTGTATGTATACGGGTAGTTATCACAAACAGTTGCCGTAGCAGTACCTGTACAACCGCAAGATGTGGAAGGGCTAGCGACAGTAACCATTTTTGGCAAGGTAACAGGTGTAACCGAAACATAATCGTTACCACCTGCATATATCATATTATTGGGAGCTAAATGAAGATCATATAATGTATCTGTAGAGGCTGATCCGGTAGGCGTAATTGTATTTATCAATCCTAGTGCAGAGCTATACACGCTTATCTGGCTTCCATTCCCTACATAAAAATTGTCTTCGCAATCCAACGCAATACCCCCCGACATTTGTACGTTTGGGGAAACCGTAACACTATCTATAGCAGCGCCGGTGGCGGGCGTCCATGTCCTTAATTTATTTCCATCGTACGTAGCAACAAAATTCAAATCAGCTATTAAGCCGTTAAATCCATTACCACTATATAAATAAGGATTTGAGGGCAATGCAGGGTAATAAGGAACAGAAGCGGTTTCAATAAAAACAGAATGGTCTGCTACCTGGTAAGCAGTAGGCGCTAATGCAGCAGACGGCATTTGCAACAATACATTATAATAGCCCGCATTACCCCCTGCAGCTGGTTTTGTAGTAGCAAAATAACATTTACCAACTCCATCAAAAGTTATCATGGCAATATCGTGATGGCTACTTCCGCCAGGGGCACCCAGTACATTTACAGCCGTAGCTGTTGTTAAATTAGTATCAAGCGTAGCGCCTTGTATAGCTCCGGCACCCGGACCCTCTCCGGCACCAATAATAAGCTGATTATCGCAATAATCGTATGAAAGGCGCCATATTTCATTTACAGTGGTACTTCCTGCGAAGGTTACAGCAGGAAGCCCGGTGGCAGTAGCAATTTTAACCACCTGGCAACCTTTCCCCCCATAATCAAGTCCTTCTGCTATATACGAGCTACCGCTTCTATTATCAGTAGTAAAGCCGCCATAATAGTAATAGCTTTTAAAATTATACGTGAAAGTTGCTGTATATGTCCATAATAATGCAAACGTCGGACTATACTTCAAAACTTGATATTCCGTGGCATCACCACCACCGCATGCATACATGTTACCAGCTAAATCATATTGTACATCATACGCCTTATTACTTCCTGTAAAGGTGGTAGAAGTAAACATAGGATCAATAACAAGCGTCTTGCTTTTATCATAATTTCCGGCAGTAAAAGAAACAACATTATTATGTAACGAAAATGAGGCGGCCACTATATTTCCATTCTCATCTTTTGCGTTTGGCTCCTTATCAGAAAAGTTGAAACAAGAAGAACTAATATGTATTGTTTTATTTATAAGTTGCAGATTGGCATTGCTGGAGTATAGCATTTTAACCTTACTCAAATCACCACCAGGATGAACTGTAATATCATACTCTAATCCCTTCTTATCAGCTGAGTAATAAAACACAACATCTATATTATTATACAAGTTGTGATAAATTATCTTCTCCCATGCGTTTGCTGTAATTCCAGAATGACCTTTGTCTTTAGGATTAGGGTAAGTAAATAAAGTTGTAACCGGATTCTGTACTTCTACTTTTGCATTGGCATTGGCATCCGCCCATGTCATATGCATAAAGATGGGCAGTATCTCTACTTTTGCATCATCATCAGCACCGCCCTTGTCATCGCCACCATCAGCCATATAGGCGCTATCATGCTCAAAAGTAATGCCCGTTTCAGTAAAGTAAATATGAATATGCCCTTTATGGCTGTAGTAAAGTATTGGCGAGCCAACACCTTTTTGTACCTGCTCAATGAACTGTCCCTTATTCTCTATAAAAACATCATGCTCAAAAGGATGATGAACTGACCAACCTTTCCCTTTTGTTTCAGTTTTCTGTGCATGAAGAAAGCCTGCAATAAGAAATGCAAAGACCGTTATAATTGATCTTGCCTTATTTAGAACCATTTTGTTGAGTAATTATAAATCAAAATGCCTGGGTTATTTTGAGTTTACTTGTTGCATTAGCTTATCTAAACATAAACTATACTTAACAAAAGTAAAAAACTTTGTAAAAAAAACAAATTTGGCAGTATTAAAGTGCTTTAATATCCAAATCATTATCTGATTAGGGTAACCTTGCCTACGTAACGATGGTTTTTATGGAACACATCTGTAACTTCAATGAGCCACACGTAGGTATCTTCTTGCGCCTGCTGGCCTGAAGCACCATTTTGTACTATACCATTCCATCCACCATAGATATCGGTTGTATGGTAAAGTTGTTGTCCCCAACGATCGAATATCCACATATTATAATCAAGTATCCCTACACCTTTTGCTGTGAATAAGTCATTGGTTCCATTATTGTTTGGGGTGAATGCATTTGGTACATATATTACAAAGAACGGTTCTATATATAGACACTCGGTAGTGTCAGCAACACAACCATGTTCATTTATTACTTGTAGGTTCGCACAATAGCTTCCTGTATCTTTATAGGTATGTTGTGGGTTCTTTATTACACCTGTAGAATCACTCCCATCGCCAAACTGCCATAACCAATTCACAATTCCATAAGCATCAGTTGAGTGATCGGTAAAATATATGGTAGGGTTATTTATATCGGTAGGCTGAGGCGATAAAGAAAAGTCTGCAACGGGATGGCTGTAAGCTGTAATGTAATTATTAATAGTTTTTGAGGCTGAACATCCGTTACTTGAGGTAACTGTTAGGCTAACTGTAAAGACTCCGGGTTCATTATAACAATGGTTAGGATCAGCATTGGTACTGCTAGTTCCGTCACCAAATGTCCAACTCGAAGTCGCAATAGTACCACCCGCGACTGTAGTTTTGTTAGTAAAGTCAACACATAAGGGATAACAGCCCTGTAACGTATCCGCAACCAAATTTACCACCGGTAAGGGTAACACAGTTATAGTTACACTATCTTTTGCCACCGGTGTTCCGCAAGCATCAGATACTATTACAGTATAGGTAGTGGTAACAACAGGGCTAACCTGAATGCTTGAAGTTGTTGCACCATCCGGTGCCCATGAATAATAATATACACTGTCTCCCCCTGAAGCTATTGCTACAATGGTAGCTGACGATCCGGGACATATTGATGCAGGAGGGCCTGCTTTAACCGTTAATGGCGGACGTACAGTAACTGTAACAATTACGGGTGGAGAGCTACATCCGTTGGCATCGGTAGCGGTAACTGTATAGGAAGTTGTACCGGTAGGAGAAACAGTAATGCTTTGTCCGCTTCCGCCGGGTGTCCAGTTATAAGTATATGTTGGCGTACCGCCTGAAGCATTTGCAGCAAGCGTAGCCGATTGGCCGATACAAATTGTTTGGCCCTGTGCTAAAACAATAACTGGCGGTGGCTGTGTTACTTTAGCAACTGCGGTAGCAACACATCCATTTTTATCGGTTGCGCTAATAGTATAGTTACCCGCAATAAGATTACTTGCAATAGTTGTATTACCGCCAGTGGGGCTCCATGCGTATGTATAGGGTGCAGTACCACCCGATGCCGCCGCTGTTGCACTTCCGTTATTACCACCATTACACAAAATATTGGTTACTGAAACTATCTTAACAGTATCACCGGAAATATTAGTAACCACAACTTTAGTAGTGTCTTCACAAGTATTGGCATCTGTTATGATTACAGTATAGGTCCCTGGCAGTAAATTATTCGCAGTGGTGGTGGTTTGCGTAGGTGTGGTATTCCAGGCATACGTATATCCGGGCGTACCTCCACTTGCTGTAACCGATGCGGAGCCATCGGCTTTACTGCACATTGAAGGAGAAGAAGTGGTAGTTAAAACAATTGGAGGCGGATTTAAAACAGTAACACTGGTGTCTTGTTTACACCCATGCGCATCTGTAACGGTTACACTGTATGTTTTCCCCTCACATAAATTATTTACACTTGGGCCTGTACTTCCATTGCTCCAAGTATATGTATAAGGATTAGAGCCACCTTTAGGCACAACTATAGCTTGTCCATCGCATTTATACCAGCATGATGCAGGAAACACCGTAGGTGTTAACACAATTTTGGCAGGTTGAATAATGACTACTGTTGTCGAATCCTTACATCCATTTGCATCTGTAACATCAACGGTATATGTTCCCGCAGTTAAACTGGTTGCTGTTGTTGTAGTTTGGGCCGGCGTTGTGTTCCATACATATGTGTATGTAGGTATGCCGCCCTTAACGCCAACCGCAGCAGAACCATTATTGCCACCGAAGCAAAGCACATTGACAGAGTTTGTTATGGAATCTCGTAACGCAGGAGGCTGGGTTATTGTAACTGTAGTAGTAGAAGGACACCCTGTGTTATCTGTAGCTGTTACAGTATAAGTTCCGGCGGTTAGGCTCGATGCCATTGTACCCGTCTGTCCACCTGTCCAGGAATATGTATAAGGCGCCGTTCCACCTGCAGCACCTGCCACGGCATTACCATTATTACCATCAAAGCATGATACATTTTGGCTTGATACAATAGAATCGTGCGGGCCATTGGTAGTAGGCACAATTACTGTTGCAGTTGCAGTACAACTGTTAGCATCAGTTATAGTAACATTGTATGATCCTCCTCCTAAATTACTTGCAGTGCTATTTGTTTGTGCGGGTGTAGTGTTCCATGCATACGTATATGCCGGTGTTCCCCCACTAGGTGCTACACTTGCTGAGCCTGTTGTTGCTCCACAAGGTGTACCGGTAAAACTTGTAGTTGAAGTAATTGCAGTCGGTTGAGTAATTGTTACAGTTTGGGTAGTAATGCATCCTCCCGCATCTTTTACATTACAGGTATATGTGCCGGCACCCGCACCAGTTAATATTTGGTTTGTGCTACTATTGTTCCATGTATAGGTATACGGCGTTGCGCCACCTGATGGAGTAACTGTTGCAGTTCCTGTTAATGCTCCATTACACCTTACATTGGTATTTGAAACGGTGGCTGTTATGCCTCCACCGGCAATAGTTACCGATGCGGTTTCAACACAACCGGCAGCAGTTACCGTGCAAGTATAATTTCCCGGAGCGAGACCTGTATCTTTTTGGTTTGTGCTTCCATTGCTCCATTTGTAGGTATATGGAGGTGTGCCACCGGTAGGATTTGCAGTTGCAGTGCCTGTTGCACATCCTGCATTCGTACTGGTTGCAGTAACACTCATAGTAGGTGTTATAGTTACTGGTTTTTGCAATGTATCGGTACATCCGTCGGCACTGGTTACAGTAACAGTATATGTTCCAGAAGCACTTGCAGTAATTACCTGACCTGTACTGGAACCAACTATACCAGGACCGGTCCATGCATAAGCACTACCGCCCGCAGGAGCCGTAAGATTAACATTGCCTCCGCATACTGAAGGTGTGCTGGCAATAATGCTAAACGGGCCACAAGTTGCATCGAAATAAACATAACAAAAGTGCGGGCCAATAGCTGAAGGATAGCAATCGGATACGGTAGCCTGAATATCTATACAGTGTCCAATATAATTCTGAAGCGAGACAAATACCGATTTCCATGGAGCTACGTAAATAGTATCCTGCCAATTATAAGCGGGTACTGTATAATATATAGCCGTATAGTTAGCATCTGTTGTACTTGATGTTACCAGGTATTTGCCGCACTGCAATGTATCTCCTGTTGTCTGATCAGTAATAGTTACTATAAAGTGTGGCTGTTGCCCCCAGGTATGAGGTGCATTATAGGCCGGCATGTCAACTACCGGGGCGTACATATAATTAAGCGCAGTGTTCCCAGCAGTTACGGTAAATTGCTGGTCTATGATTGCAACACGCGAACCACCTACACTAGTATCGCCCAAACGACAGGAATAGCTACCACCACCAGGAGCGACCACGGGTATAATAGGACCTGCAATAGCGTCATTACCCGTACCACTCATTATCTTAACCTGATAGGTAGGTTTGGTATGGTATTTGCAATTAACAATATCATTTGCCGCTTGTGTAACAGCGCCTGCAGCACCCCCAACCATAGCGGTATATGTCATTTTAGTTGATGTGGAGTTGTTCGATGCATAATAAGCGTTCCAGCCAGTCATATTACCTGCTTCAAAGCCAATATCAGAGCAAGTTGGATTACAGGTAGCTTGCGGTTTGTATGATTTAGGGGAACTGTATTCTGTTGCGGTTGAAGGGTACTCTTTCTTTATCGTCTGCAACTTTTCATATAGGGCTACATACTTTGTAATCAATTTGTTTGCAAACTCATGAATGTCGGCATCTGTATTGATTGTGCTGAGTAATTCGCTCACATACTCCACTCTATCGTTGTAGATGGTATCTATGTAATAGTTGTTGAACAGGTTCATATCCTGAACGGATGCATTTATTTTTGAAGCAACTGTGTTCAGTATGTGGCACGAATCTAGCTTAGCTGCATATTCTTCAGTTGCTTCTTCTGCTGCTGTACTTGTTTTAAAATGATGGTAGAAATTTGAAACATCAGCCTTTTGAGCTTCAATAATCCCCGCATAAAATACGCATAGAATTACAAGACCATAACGCACTGACCTAAGAAACCGTGATGGATATCCTTTTCTGGTTTTAGGCGAACTTTTTTCTTGTAAAAATTGTTTCAAAATACTCAGGCTAATTTTTATTACAAAACGCTACGTCTTTCTGCTGAAGATTAGCGTAGTCTAACAAAAGTAGATAAGCCAGAACGCCTATATATTACCTGTATATTAAGTATTTCTTATCGTGTGTAATTTGCTATAAATCAATCAATTGTCAATATTTACTCACGCCTAAATGCCCACTCTGGCAGAGTTTATTGGCCAAGTTCTCTGATGAATAAAATATAATCGGTACTTGGCAAAGAAGGTAATTGGCCTTTTAGTTGGGCAATTATTTGCCCCCGATGATAAGTTGAATGGTTAATTACGTGAGTTAGAATATCTTCCACTCTATTTTCAAAACTATCCCCTTTAAAATTTTTATAGGCAATTATAGTCGCAAGGTTTTTCTCATCCAGCTTACTTATAAACGCCTCCCACATTCTTGAACTTTCCTCAAACATGCTTAAGCATTCTTCAAGCGTTCTCCCTCCCCATAGGTTATATGTTTTGGCAATATTCTCTACTCTTGCATGCCAAACTAATCTCGCCGTTAACAAATGTCCCATCCACTCAAGGCATCTTTCATCCTGTGTTTGTAATTGTTTCATGGCACCAAGCACCCTGGCAGTGGCCCATTTATCGTATTCGAATAATTTCACAAAATGCTCTTTCATCTTCTATTCTAAAACAATTTCATCAGCATCCATACCTTGGGCTTTAAATATATGGCGCACCCTCCAGCCATAAAACGCAAGGTAGGCAAAACAAAATACAGGTACAACGTATGAAATATGCGCTCCGTAATTATCTACTATTAATCCTTGTATAGGCGGAATAATTGCACCACCCAATATCATCATTATTAGTAACGATGAGCCTTGAGTGGTATATTTTCCAAGACCTGTAATGGCCAATGCAAATATGCAAGGCCACATTACCGAACAATATAAACCGCCACTAATGAAAGAGAACAAAGCAATATTTCCGCTTGTACACAAGCCTACAATCATTAACCCGGCCCCAATGCAACTGAATAATATAAGGGTGCGTGCAGGCTTCTCTTGCCCGATAAAGAATGCAGCAATGGCAAGTAACAAATATGGAACGTAGAATTTATAATCTGATATATCGCTGTTGCGTAAATAGTTTACTCCGCATATTACAGCGAAAGCAATTATGGGCACAACGGTCATCAATATTGTCCGGGTTGTTTTAGAAAGCTTGAACACCGTTAGCGAACCTCTCCACCTACCTATCATAAGGCTACCCCAATACAGCGAAATGTAAGGCGATATTTGACTTGCTGTTATTCCTTTTATTTCAGGTAACTTTAGTAATGCACCCAGGTTACTTTGGATGGTTACCTCTACACCTACATAAAAGAAAATAGCCAGCATGCCCAGCGTGAGTTGAGGATATTTTAATGCGCCAGGTGTTTTCTCTGCTCTTTCATGTTCTGTTATTGCCGGCAACGAAGAGAATGCAAGCACAGTAGCGGATAATAAAAACATACCGCATAAAATAAGTGAAGGTATTTTTACTGCTTGAATATCTGCGGCCGGAGTATACGAATTACTCACTTGCCCGAATAACGCAAGGCTCAACAACACAGGGCCAATAGTTGTACCAAATGAGTTTATTCCACCTGCAAGATTCAATCTATGAGAACCAGTTGACGGATCGCCTAAAGCAATTACATATGGATTGGCCACTATTTGTTGCAATGTAAACCCCAGGCCAATTATAAACATACAGGTAAGTAACATAGGATACGAATGCATATTTGCCGCGGGTATAAAACCGATAGCGCCAACCGCAGAAATGAGTAACCCAAGAATCAGGCCCCGTTTATATCCAATACGAATCAGCGGGTCCTCGTAAAATATAGTGGTAATGAAATAAACCAGCGAGCCGAAGAAATATGCAATATAAAATGCCCAATCAACCAATTGCGATTTAAATTGGGTAAGTTGAAATATTTCCTTGAATAAGGGTATAAGTATGCCATTAGATGCCGCTACAAAACCCCAAAAGAAAAATATACTGATAAGTATTGCAAGCGATGACCGTCCTGATTGCTTCATTGAAACGTTAAATTGGTAGAAGCTAAAGTATCTATTTTAAATACTTAAAATAAATAACTACCCGCATAGATATAACCGTGCGTATGTTTAAAACATTTATTTTGGCATTCTATTTTTGAGTATGGCAGAAAATAAAAAAGCAGCATTAGGATTTATTTTTGTTACCCTTTTCTTAGATGTAATGGGGTTAGGAATTATTATTCCTGTGTTCCCAAAATTAATTTCCCAACTTATTCATGGCGATCTTAGTACTGCATCGCTTTGGGGTAGCTGGCTGGTAGCTGCATTTGCAGGTATGCAGTTTCTATTCTCTCCTATTATGGGCGGATTAAGTGACCGTTATGGCAGACGCCCCGTTTTGCTTCTATCACTTCTTGGCTTCGGATTAGATTATATAGTAATGGCATTTGCTCCAACTATTTGGTGGCTGTTTGCAACGCGGATTTTCGCTGGTATAATGGGCGCAAGTTTTACCACGGGTACCGCATACATTGCAGATATAAGCACACCCGAAAAACGTGCTCAGAACTTTGGAATGATTGGTGTTGCATTTGGGCTTGGCTTTATGGTAGGCCCTGCTGTTGGCGGTATATTGGGTAAAATTAGTCCCCGTTTGCCATTTATTGTTGCAGCATGTGTTTCGTTACTAAATACCCTGTACGGTTATTTTATTCTTCCTGAATCATTACCTAAAGAAAACCGCCGTAAGTTCGATTGGAAACGCGCTAACCCAATTGGTTCGCTTAAGCAATTAGGCAAGTATCCGGTTGTGTTGGGCATGGTAGTATCTATACTATGTATTTATATGGCAGCACACGCCGTGCAAAGCACCTGGACCTATTACACTATGCTGAAATTTAACTGGAGCGAAGATACGGTAGGGTATTCGCTTGCGTTTGTAGGTTTATTAGTAGGTGCAGTACAAGGCGGGCTTATTCGTGTTGTAATTCCGAAAATCGGACAAAAACGATCTATCTACGTAGGTCTTTTCTTATATACTGTTGGTATGATATTATTTGGTTTTGCAAGCCAGTCATGGATGATGTTTGCGTTTTTGGTTCCTTATGCTCTAGGCGGAGTTGCCGGACCTGCCTTGCAGGGTATTATGAGCGCACAGGTGCCACCAAACGCACAAGGAGAATTGCAAGGTGGATTAACAGGCTTAGTAAGCCTTACTTCATTTTTTGGGCCACTTTTAATGGGCAACTTGTTCCATTTTTTTACAAAGAAAGATGCGCCAATCTATTTCCCCGGAGCGCCTTTTATAATGGGCGCAATACTTTGCCTCGCATCACTCTTGTTTGCTATGCGCTCACTCGCCAAGCACTCTGTTTAAGCTTCGTTGCGCAGTTTATTTACAGCTTCGCTTACCTCTTTTATAACAGTATTTATTTCTTCCTGGGTAGTGAATCTCCCTAAGCTGAAACGCACCGAAGAGTTTGCAAATTGTTCTCGGCCCATTGCCTTTAATACATGCGATGGTTCAGGCAGTGCTGAGGTGCATGCGGAGCCCATAGCTAGTGCAATATGAGGTAACATGGCAATTAACTTATCGGCTTTAATACTTGTAAATGCCAAATTGGTAACATGTGGCATCCGATGCTTTTGACTTCCGTTTACAAAAACATTACCTAAGTCTAGTAAGCTTTGTTCCAATTGAGTTCGTAATAAGGAAAGCTTTTGCGCATCGTCCCACATTTCATCTTGCGCTATTTCGCACGCTTTCCCCAATCCAACAATTCCGGTAACGTTGAGTGTACCTGAACGCAAACCTCTTTCGTGCCCGCCACCATGCATTTGTGGCAGCAATACAACACGCGGATTTTTCCTGCGAACATAAAGCGCACCTGCTCCTTTAGGACCATATATTTTATGCGCTGAAAGACACATCAAATCAATGCCTTCATCCTGCACATCTATCATTACTTTACCTACTGCTTGTGTAGCATCACAAAACAAAATGCTTTTTTTTGCATGTACTAGTTGTGCTATTTCTTTTATCGGGAATATGGTTCCGGTTTCATTATTAGCAAACATTGCACACACCAAAACAGTGTCTTCCCGAATAGTTTTTGCTAATAACTGCAGATCAGGCAATCCTTCACTATCAACAGGTAAATAATCTACTTCTGCACCCAATGTTTCTAAATATTGGCAGGTATCTAATACTGCTTTGTGTTCGGTTGCATAGGTTATTATATGTTTCCCTTTTGCCTTATAGGCTTCAAAAACTCCCTTTATAGATAAGTTTATTCCTTCTGTTGCGCCTGATGTAAAAATTATTTCCTGCGCATCGCAATTAATAAGTTTACTTATTTGCTCTCTAGCAGTTTCAACAGCCCGGTTAGCAGTCCAACCCGTCGCATGAGTATGACTGGCGGCATTACCAAATTTCTCTGAAAAATAGGGCAACATAGTATCAAGTACTCTTTTATCTACCGGAGTAGTAGCGTTATAGTCGAGGTATATTAGCTTTTCGCTCATGCTTCCATCAATTCTTTGTAAGATGGTATATCCGCCAATGCCTTATAATCTCCCCCTTCTAATGAGCAGCAAAATATGTTTATCCCATTGGTAATCAGCAGTATTTTAACCTGCATAACCAGGTTGTAACGCACGGCCTGGTCGAACACTTCCTGGGTAATTGGTATTTCAAAGCCCTTGCATTCCACCATTAATATGGGTGCACCTGTATTGCTACATGCCACCACATCAGCCCGCTTGCTTAGCTTATTGTAGGTAAACTCCTTTTCTACCATTAATAAACTCAGGGGATAGCCCTTACCCTTATTTAGGAAATCAATAACATGCTGCCTAACCCACTCTTCGGGTGTTAATGCAACGAACTTCTTACGTACAGGATCGAATATTTTGTGCAGCCCACCCTCTTCAACCATGCGGAATTCGCTGGATGGGAAGTTAAGTTGAGGATATCCGACCGGGTTGTTCATATGTAATTAGAAACGCAAAGTTAGAAATAGGTTAGAAAGTATAAATTTGGGATACAATTATGGCATCTACCTATAAAGATATACTATCTGACCTGGAAAAGAAGCTGTACCACCCTGTTTATTTTTTTTGCGGGGAGGAGCCATATTATATTGACCTGCTTTGCCAATATGTTGAAAAAAACGTGTTGGATGAGGGCGAAAGGGAGTTCAACCAAATGATCTTTTATGGCCGTGAGAATAGCATAGCCACGGTGTTAGATGCTGCCTATCGCTTTCCAATGATGTCGAATTACCAGGTGGTGATTGTGAAAGAAGCGCAGGAAATGCGTGATCTTTTTACAGGCGGTGGCGATGACAAGAATCTGTTGCTAACCTATCTCGAAAAGCCGCAGAAGTCGACCATATTAGTGTTCTGCTATAAGCATAAGAAGATAGATATGCGGACCTCGGCGGCCAAAAAACTGTCGAAGAGTGCGGTATTTTTTGATTCGGCTAAACTTTACGATAGGCAGATACCCGGTTGGATAGAAGCCCAGATAAAAGACAAAGGATACATAATTGGCCCTAAGGCAGTAGCATTATTAGCAGAATATTTAGGCAGCGATTTAAGTAAAATATCGAATGAGTTGGGTAAGTTAATGATAAACCTTAAGCCTCCGGCTGAGATAACAATTGCCGATATTGAATCGAACATTGGTATTAGTAAAGATTACAACATTTTCGAACTACAAAATGCGTTGGGTAACCGCGATATAGGTAAAGCCCTGCAAATAGTAGAATACTTTGCATCAAACACTAAGGATAATCCTTTCGTAATGAGTGTGGTATCACTCTATAATTATTACAGCAAGCTATTTATACTTCATTCATTAAAAGACAAATCGCGTAACAATGTTGCAGCAAAACTTGGAGTATCTCCTTATTTTGTAGCAGACTACGAAAAGGCGGCTAGGCTATATGGTCCCGCTTCGTTACAGAAAATATTCCACATTCTGCATGAGTACGATCTGAAATCAAAAGGTGTGGGGAATGCCACAACCAGCGAAGAAGATCTTTACAAAGAGTTTATTTTGAAAATAATGTATGTAGATAAGGTGGCACAAAGTTCTCTGCACAGCCAGTTGTTCCCTTCCTAATTTACTCCTCAGTAATTACAGCCATATTATACTCAAAAGGGTCTAGTTCCTTTTTAAGCATATCGAAAAATTCATTGCCGTATTGTAAATAGAATGGAATAAAATTATCGTGACGTTCCTGCAGTGAACCTTCCGGGAAAAGTTTCTCCTTTATTTTCTTTATCTGATTTACCGAGGTCTCGTCCTTCTGTTTTTGCGCACGGATGAGTTTAGTTTCGATAACCTTCAGCGCATTATATTGCTTTTGCAATTCCGCATCAGCTGAAGCAACAAGTGTAGAATCAATGGTCTTTATTTTAGCGGATATGCCATCATACACTACCTTCAATCTTTCTTTTTCAGCTTCAAAGTCAATGGCACCATCATTATTTATAACATATCCTTTCACTAAATCATCCACATCATTAAAGATATCTTTTGCCGATAGTTTGAATTTCTCCATTTTGCCTGCTGCTCCTTTATCAATTATCATGGCAAAGTTGCGTGGTATGACAACCGGATACATAGCCTTGTGATAATCGAACGCCGTTTTTAATTGAAGCCAATATGCTACTTCAGATGGGCCACCGATATAGGCAACATTAGGCAAAATGATCTGCTGATATATTGGGCGTAGTATAACATTAGGGCTAAACCTTTCCGGGTGTTGTTCTGCCTCAGCAAGAATTTGTTCTTTAGTAAATACTGTTTTGGCATTTACTGTGGTATAATTATCACCCTGCTTCTCTATTCTGTGGCGCCCTTCTCCGTTTATATAAAACAGATTTATATCGCGGGCAAATATTTGCGGCTCTATACCGTGTTGGGCTAATTGCTTATCCGTATCGCTTACTAAGCGGTGTGAGCTTTGCTTGGTCAGTTCATCTTTTATAACCGGGATGAAAAGCTTTTTCAGTTCTGCATCATCTGCATCAACTATCACAACTCCATACTTACCTAAAAGAGCATTTACAAAATCGAATGTAGCTTCAGCCAAATTTTTATTGCCACTGTATGCATCGTGTAAAAGCTTTTTGATTTCTGCTGCATTTGCGTTTTCACCTAACATAGTCATCAAGCCCTCCAAAACAGGAGCAAGTGTTTCGACCGATATTTTCCCTACCGGTCCACCTGAGAGACTATCACCGCTCCACTCTATTTTTTTACCAAACACATAGGTGTGGTTTATTTCAGCAAAGTCATGGTCCTCACTTGCCATCCAATACACGGGCACAAAATTATTGGCTGGATATTCTTTCTTTAATCTTTCAGCAAGATTAATAACCGTAATTATTTTATAAATAAAATATAATGGGCCTGTGAATAAACAAAGCTGGTGACCTGTGGTAACCGTAAATGTATTCTTTTCGTTCAGCAGGGCAATGTTCTTGTTGGTTAGATCAGAACCTTTGTTGCCGTATTTCTTCTTCAGCACATTTACTAATACCTCACGCGAAGAATTATCCTTGCTTCTATCTTCAATGGCTTTCTTGAATCCTGCAAGAGATGGTTGGTATTGATAAAACGATGAGAGGTATGATTCTCCTTTTAAATAATCTGTAAATACTTTTGAAAATAAACCTGTTTCCTGGAATGATACGGGGGTCTTTTTAAAGCTCATATATATTATTTAACAGGTGTTCCGAAAAGGTCATAATCTTCTGCAGATGTAATTTTAATATTGGCAAAATCGCCGATGCGCAAATAGGTTTCTGCATCTGCTTTTACATGTACTTCGTTATCTACTTCAGGCGAATCGTGTTCAGTACGTCCAATAAAATAGTCTCCATCCTTACGGTCGAATATTACTTTAAAAGTTTTGCCAATTTTCTTTTGATTTAAATCTCTTGAAATACCACGCTGCACTTCCATCAGTTTCTCTGCACGTTCTTTTTTAACTTCAGCAGGTACATCATTTATTGCTTTGTGTGCATGAGTATTTTCTTCGTGCGAATAGGTAAAGGCACCTAACCTATCGAATTTCATTTCCTGAACCCAGTCTACCAATTGGTTAAAATCATCTTCGGTTTCTCCCGGGTACCCCACTAAAAATGTGGTACGCATTGCAATACCGGGCACTTTCTCACGAATGGTTTCTACCAACTTCGTCGATTTTTCCTTGGTGGTTCCTCTGCGCATCAGCTTCAGCATATTATCTGATACGTGTTGCAAAGGCATATCTAAATAATTACAAACGGTAGGGCATTCCTTCATTGTATCAATAATATCCATTGGGAAGCCCATTGGGAAAGCATAATGCAGTTTTATCCAATCTAATCCTTCTACATCAGCCAACTTGCGAATGAGTTCTGCTACGTTACGTTTGCCATATAAATCAAGTCCGTAATAGGTAAGATCCTGAGCGATGAGCATTATTTCTTTTACACCTTTCTTTACCAATCCTTGCGCTTGGGTTACCAAAGCATCCATTGGCACCGATACGTGTTTACCACGCATTAATGGTATAGCACAGAAGGAACATTTGCGATCGCATCCTTCTGATATCTTCATATAAGCATAGTGATTTGGCGTAGTAAGCAAACGCTCACCTACCAATTCATGCTTATAATCTGCCTTAAGGGTCTTTAGTAATCTTGGCAGATCTTGCGTACCAAAATAACCATCCACCAAAGGAATCTCTTTTTCTAGCTCTGGCTTGTAGCGCTGACTAAGGCAACCCGTAACATATACCTTTTCAACATCGCCCGCTTTTTTAGCATCTACATATCGTAATATAGTATCTATACTTTCCTGTTTAGCATTGTCAATAAAACCACAGGTGTTTATAACAACTATAGGGGCACCATCAACTTCGTGTTTAACGTCGTAATTATTGGCTTTAAGTTGCGCCATAAGAACCTCAGAATCAACAAGATTCTTGGAGCAGCCCAAGGTAACTACGTTTACACGGTTCTTTTTTATCGTTTTTGTCTTCACTATTGCCTTTAAAAGTGCTGCAAAGCTACGCTAAATTCAGGTTCGGCATATACTCAGCTGCAATGCCTTATTAGGCAAGGGTAATATTTGGTTTAAAGGCAGCCATTTCATATATTTGTTTTTCTAAAAATTACTTCCCTTTATGAAAAAGATCTCCCTAGCATTTATAATGGCTTCTCTATTATTAAGCTACAACTTAGTTGCACAAAGTTGGACAACTATGATGCAGGATCATAATGCCAATTTAAAAGATGTTCAGGCAGCTTTTAACCAATGGTATGCCATACATAAACCTGTTAAAGAAGAGGAAGATAAAGATGCTGTTAAACCAGGCGAAGAGCATGAAGAAGATGGTGATTTTATGTTATTTAAACGCTGGGAATGGCTTATGCATGCACGTACTTACCCAAGCGGAAGATTACCTGACCCTGCTGTTATTGAAAAGGAATATCAGGATTATTTAGCCAAGCAAAAAACAAGGAAAAGCACGCATGGTGCATTAGCTGCAACTGGAACATGGACTTACGCGGGCAACACTACTATTCCTAGCGGCGGAGATGCAGGAAGAGTAAACCGTGTACGTGTAGACCCAAATAACTCGAGTATTATATATGCATGTGCTCCTTCGGGTGGGCTATGGAAATCGATCAATGGAGGTACATCATGGACTCCCAAAACCGATCAGCTTTTAGGTATTGGTACAAGTGATATCGCTATCGATCCTACCAATTCGAATATTATGTACCTGGCCACAGGTGATGGTGATGGTATTGACGGGGCCTATACAACCCCATCTACAATTGGCGTTATGAAAACAACCGACGGAGGTGTTACCTGGAACCAGACAGGCTTGCATTATACGTTGCAAACCAGCGGCCCAACTCTATATACCGTTAACGAGCTTAAAATTAACCCTACTAATACTTCAGTAATATTAGCAGCTACCTCATTCGGTTTGTATTATACAAGTAATGCAGGGGTTACATGGAACCAGGCCCAGAGCGGCAATTTTAAAAGTGTTGAGTTTGCACCTGGTAATTCTAAAATAGCATATGCAACAACTGCAACATTAAGTACAGGAAGCGCAGCATACTATAGATCTACAAATGGCGGGGAAAGCTTTACAGCTATAACACTGCCAACTGCAACAGGCGCAGGAAGAATGCAGCTAGGTGTTAGTCCTGCTGCACCCGCTGATGTATATGTGTTAGCCGATAACCTTTCTAATTCAGCATTCCTCGGTATATGGCTATCTACAGATACTGGAAAAACATTTACTGAAAAATCTAAAACTCCTAACTTATTAGGTTTCCAAAATGGTACAGGAGGCGATGCTACACAAGGCCAAGGGTGGTACACACTTTCAATTGCAGTATCACCAACCAATGCTGCTGAAGTTTTGGTAGGAGGGGTTAATATTTGGGAATCGGCCAACAGCGGCGCCAGTTGGACAAGAATAACCGACTGGAATGGTTTTGGGAAACCTTATGTGCATGCCGATGTACACGGCATAACCTTTGTACCAGGCAGCGGAACAACAGTTTATACCGGCACCGATGGTGGTGTTAGTACATCTACCAGTGTAAGTAGCGCATGGACCGATAAAAGCAGTGGGCTTGAAATTGCAGAGCAATATAGTATCGGGCTATCGGGCAGCAATGCTAACGAATGGATAACAGGCTGGCAAGATAACGGTACCAACCTGAATAACGGCGGGTGGTCGGAAGTAATTGGCGGCGACGGCATGATCTGTTTTATTGACCAAACCAATAATAATTACATGTATGGCGAAACCTATCAGGGTAGCTTTGAAATGTCTTCGAATGGCGGCGGATCGTTTACCGGTATTACAAATGGTATTACCGAAACAGGTGCTTGGGCAACACCATGGTTACAAGATCCGCAAAGTTCTACAACATTATTTGCCGGGCTCAATAATGTATGGAAATCTACTAACCAAGGTAGCAGCTGGACAAAAATAAGCACCTATGCTACATCAAGTACTATTGATGCTATTACAGTTGCCCCATCAAGCGACCAGTATATTTATGCTGCACAACTCGGTTCAATTTATGCAACTACTGATGGTGGAACTACATGGAACAATGTTACGGGTAATCTTCCTGTTACTGCAATTACGCATATTACGGTTGACCCGGCTAACCCCTTACGAGTTTGGGTAACCGTTTCGGGCTACACTGCTGTTTACAAAGTTTTTGAAAGTACAACTGGCGGAACTACATGGACCAATATTTCAACAAACCTGCCTAACCTGCCCGTTACCTGTATGGCATATGCTGGTGGTAACATTGATGCCATGTATGTTGGAACCGATATGGGTGTTTATTACCGCGATACTACCACAACTGGTGGTGAATGGGTAGCCTATAACACCGGTCTTCCTAATGTTATTATATCTGATTTGAAGATATATGCACCCGGCGGTATTTTACGCGCTGCTACCTATGGTCGTGGCGTATGGCAAATTGGTTTATACCAACCAACAACTAATGCACCTGTGGCCAAGTTTACTGCTTTCCCAACTAAACTTTGTGAAAAAAGTACTGTTCAGTTTACCGATACATCATCTAACCAGCCAACAAGTTGGAATTGGACCTTTACAGGCGGAACCCCTGCCACATCTGCTTTGGAGAACCCAACTATTACATATAGCACTGCGGGAACTTATCCTGTAACATTAACAGCAACCAATGCAAATGGAAATAGCTCAGTTACTCAAACCAATTACATTACTGTTAATCCTAATCCGCCTGCGGCAACTATTACCCAAAACGATTCAACACTTTCCGCAACCCCACAAGGGTATCCTTACTATCAATGGTTTAAAACAGGTGTAATAATTGGCGGCGCTACTTCCGATTATTATATTGAATCAGCAAAGGGTATCTACAAAGTTGTTGTTTCAGATAGCAACGGATGCTCTTCAAGCGCAACATTGAATGTAACTGTTGTTGATGGAATAAACGCACTTTCGTTGAATGATTATATTAACCTGTATCCGAATCCGACAACAGGCAACTTACAGTTGGTTTTTGATATACCAACCAGCGGCAATTATAGTTTGCGTATTTCGAATGTATTAGGGCAAACAATATATACCGATGAATTGCACCTAAGCGGACAGACCACCAAAAACCTTGACTTATCTGGCTATAGCAAAGGAGTGTACTTTTTATCGGTAGAAGGAAATAACTCTAAGGCAGTAAGGAAAGTAGTATTGTACTAAGAGCAAATCGATTTCTAAAAATCCCCTTTAGTTATACTAAAGGGGATTTTTATTTATACAATTATTATTCCAAACTACTGCGTCAAATCGAGTTTTGGAGGAGCATCTTTTAACTTTTGCACCAACTCTTTAAATTCCGGTTTATCTTTTATTGAAACAAGGTTTTGGTCTGTCTCCATCCTCTTTAAATCAGAAAATCCAAGTTTAATAGCATCCTTCAAACTGCTCAATGCTTTATCCGGATTATTTTCTCGTGCATACAATCCTGCAAACAAATAACTATGCTCAGGGTTTGTTGGGTCTACTAAAGCATAGAGGTCTAAAAAGTGACCTGTTGCAACATCATCGGGTGAATTAAACGAACGCGAAGCGCCCATATATACAGCTAAGCTTAAAAAATTCAGTAAGCGCTGGCATTGTAATGAAACCGGCGATATAGTATCTCTTGAAATAATAGATCGCATATCTTTTACTTTATCGCGCCACCATAATCCATCCTTATCTGTTAAATACTGAATATATTCCTGTTGCATGTGGGCTTCATCTACTTCACTTTGTTGTTCATCTTTTATATACTTAGCGTATTTATCTGAACTTTGTATTTGTTGTACTTTAGTAACATAGGCATCTACATTCGTTAAGCCACGCAAAAAGTTGAGCAGTTTCTTATACACGAAATATTCATGTATAGTTTTATCCTGCATTCCATTTTTATCCACTTCTTTTAATAGTTGTTGCTGCACTGCCTTCACCAATGAATCGTTTACAGGGATTGTTTTGGTTTGCATAGCTGTAACATCCATCCATTGAAATGCCTGCTCAATATCGCTCACCGGCGGCCATTGATGTTTGCCGTGAAACACTACTAACTGGTGTAGCAAAGGAGTATTATCTAATTCCTTATCAAGGTTCTTAAGTTCTATGTAGTTAAAGTCTTTTTCTCCTACAAATGATATTAAAGCGAAGGGTTGATTTATTTGCGGAGTATTTTGCGGGAAACCACCACCGCAAGCTACAACGCCTGCAATACCTCCGTTAAGCGCCACTGAACAAGCTACCCTCGCCCCGCCTGAGAAACCAAAAGTATAGATACGCGAATTGTTTACAGAAACCCGTTGATCAACATCGCGCATTAAAGCCAGCGCTGCATGCCCCGATTCATTCATCTGCATACCATTCTTCGAATTGTAGGTTCCTGCGATTACAAAACCATATTTTTCCGCAAGTTGCTTGTATATCTTTATCGGTAGATTACCTACTCCATGTGGGTCGAAGAAATAAATAACAGGCCATTTTTTGTCGGCCGTATAATTGGTTGGCAGGTAAATGGCATACTCTTGCGTAGATTCATCCATACAATGAACCGTATCAATTATTACACCCTTGTCAAATGGCTTAACATTTGCATTAACGTGTTTTATAGTATCGCTTACCTGTACCGAATTATCGGTAGAGGTTTTGGTGTTACCATGGCAACCCCACAACATTAAAGTGGCAAGGGCAAATATTCTGGTCTTATTCATTGGCTTTTAATTACAGTGCCTAACAAAATTAACTTTTTGTTCCAAAGAGCATGAACTGCCATACGCATCCAGTTTTTCTCTAAACTTGTATAAACAAACGGCATATTATGTTAGCAGAAATAGTAACCATAGGAGATGAAATACTTATTGGCCAAATAGTAGATACCAATTCAGCCTGGATGGGAACAGTGCTAAGTGATTCCGGAATTAAAGTTCACCAAATAACATCGGTATCTGATAATAGAGAACATATTCTTAAGACCCTTAAGGAAGCAAGCCAGCGTGCTGACATTATATTAATAACCGGTGGCCTTGGCCCAACACGAGATGATATTACCAAACATACTCTTTGTGAATACTTTAATACCAAACTTCGGTTAGATGAAAGTGTACTGGAAGATGTAACAAACTTATTTAAGCGCTTTGGCCGTGGAGTAACCGATATTAATCGCAAACAAGCCGAAATACCTGAGAACTGTGTACCGTTACACAATAAAAATGGAACTGCTCCGGGTATGTGGTTTGAAGAAAATGGCAAAGTATATGTATCTATGCCTGGAGTTCCTTTTGAGATGAAAGGGCTTATGACCGATGAAGTGCTACCGCGATTGAAAAAGAAATTTACCTTACCCGTTATTATGCACAAAAATGTGCTTACCCAAGGTATTGGTGAATCGGTGTTGGCGGAAAAAATTTCTGACTGGGAAACATCTCTTGCACAGGAAGATATTAAACTAGCTTATTTACCTGCTGCATCAATGGTACGCTTACGGCTTACCACAAGTGGTAAGGATGCAACCGTATTAACAGAAAAGATAAACCGTAAAATAGGCGAACTCCAAAAAATTGCAGGCGAACATATTTTCGGATATGATAATGAAACCCTTGAAGGTATTATAGGTAACCTATTATTACAGCGAAAGGAAACGCTTTCAACTGCTGAAAGCTGTACAGGCGGTTCCATAGCTCATCGTGTAATTTCGGTGCCTGGCAGCTCAGCCTATTTCAAAGGAGCTATTGTAGCCTATGATTATGAAATAAAGACAAATGAACTT
>JABDHI010000007.1:0-41014 GCA_013285655.1 Bacteroidota bacterium | reverse complement strand
GTGTAAGCAAAGAGATACTTCAAAAGTATGGTGCCGTTTCGCAAGAAGTCGTAGAACTGATGGCAGCTAATGGCCGAAATAAATTGAATACTACATATTGTATTGCCGTATCGGGTATTGCGGGCCCCGATGGCGGAACAGCCGAAAAACCAGTTGGTACTGTTTGGATTGCAATTGCAACCCCAACTAAGGTATTTAGCAAACGCTTTCAATTTGGGGGCGATAGGGAAAGGAACATTGTAGTAACCGGCTTAACAGCCCTAAATTTATTGCGTAAGGAAATTCTTGCTAAATAATACTCACCCCTACCCCCCCCCTCTATAAAATAGAGAGGGGAAACACATAACGAGTAATTAAACCAATAGTAATTTAGGCTGTTTAGGAGTAACTCCAAAAGCTTATTTTTGTAAAAAATACGCCATTGAACGCAATTGGTATAATACCTGCACGCTTTGCCTCTACCCGTTTTCCGGGTAAACCCCTTATTGATATACAGGGCAAGACTATGATACGCCGCGTTTACGAGCAAGCTTCTAAATCTACCTCATTAGGCAGTGTAGTTGTTGCCACCGACGATGAACGTATTTTTAAAGAAGTGGAAAGCTTTGGCGGTAAGGTGATAATGACATCTGCCCACCATAAAAATGGAACCGAACGTTGCGTTGAAGCACTTGAAAAACTGGGTAAGGCTAATTGGGATGTAGTTGTTAATGTGCAAGGTGATGAACCTTTTATACACCCTGAACAGATAGATAAGGTAGTAGGTTGTTTTTTGAATAATGCCGTGCAAATATCGACCCTGGCAAGAGTGCTCAGCAGCGAAAAAGAACTTCACAATCCCTCTATTATTAAAGTAGCACGCAAATATAATGGCGAGGCTCTTTATTTCAGCCGTTCCCCTATACCGTTTTGCAGAGATGCCGATGGAGTAGATTGGATAAGCAAGCATACTTATCTTAAACATATAGGATTATACGCTTTCCGGACCCCAATAATTGAAAAATTGGTATCCCTTCCGCCTTCAACCCTCGAACTGGCAGAATCGCTGGAACAGTTACGTTGGTTGGAGAATGGCTATCCTATTTATGTAGATTTAACCAAGCAGGAATCAGTATCGATAGATACTCCTGAAGATTTACAAAAGATCTAGCCATTAGTAGCCACAGATTCACAGATTAAAAATTAATATTATTTGTTCTTAGAGAATTTTCACAGAGAATTACTACACATAGCAAATAGTTAGCGAAATCTGTGTCCCTTAGTCTTACGGATATTGATATTATTTTTAGCAATTAATCTTAATCTGCGAATCTGTGGCTTGATTTCTATGGATTTACAAAAGATTAGTTAATTTTGGGCCTATCAGACCTATGCAGATAGAAGAACATATAAGCGACCTATTATTTGAACACGACTGCGTAATAGTCCCCGACTTTGGAGGATTTATTGGCAATTATGCTCCTGCACGTGTCGATGAGGTTAAGCACCTGTTTGAACCACCCCGCAAAAAGATACTTTTTAATAAAGGATTAACACAGAATGATGGGCTTTTAGCCAATCACCTTTCTATACGCGAACAACTGACTTATGCAGAGGCGCTAAAGCATATTGCATTGGAGGTAGATCGTTACCGCAAAGAATTAAAAGAATCGAGAAGAGTAGTATTTGAGAACATTGGTGCGTTATATATGGATGAGAGTAATAACCTCGTTTTTCAGGCCGATGAAAAAGTTAACTACTTACCCGATGCATTTGGCCTATCAGCATTCTATAGCTTGCCTGTAGAAACTGAAAAACCAGAGCAAAAAGAAAGTGTTGTAGTGCAGCTTCATAAAGAACGTTCCCGTATACGCCCTTATGCTATAGCTGCAACTGTTGGCGCATTGATAGCTTCTACATTCTGGTTCGCATTTAACCAGCCTAATATTGCCAAAGAATATTCCAGCCTTAATATCTTCTCGAAGAAAGAGGCCGCACAATATGTTTTCACAACCGATAATAGCCTTGCCAATATAAACAGGCCTATACCAAAGGATTCGCTGGTTATTTATGTTAAGCAACCCAAGGCCCTTACTATTGAAACCTCTACCACATCGGCATATCATATTGTGGCCGGCTGCTTTAAGGTTTATGATAATGCGTTGAATATGATAAGCATTTTGAAAAGTAAAAATGTAAATGCAGTAATAGTAGGTAAAACTCCCGAAGGCCTATATATAGTTGGCTGTGGTAATTACAATTCCTACACCGAAGCTGAAGCACAACTCGATTCTTTCCGTAAGAATGTGCAACAGGAAGCCTGGGTATATACCAAAGGCAGATACTAGCCTAAAAATAATTTACCTCATTTTCAGCGAATTATATCCACTAAGTTAAAATAATTTTATTTTTTGTTATGTAACCAATCGGTTTCGTATTACATTTGTAACCGATTAGTTACGCATTATAGATTTAACCTATTATGAGAAGAGACGTATTTCAGGCCATAGCTGATCCAAGCAGAAGGGCCATATTAGGTTTGCTGGCCAAAGAAAAAATGACACCTAATGGCTTAGCCGAAAATTTTGATGTAAGCAGGCCTGCCATATCAAAGCATATTAAAATACTTACCGAATGCGGCCTAATAACTATTGAGCAGCATGGCCGTGAAAGGTACTGCGAAGCCAGGTTGGAAAAACTCCACGAAGTATCGGAGTGGATAGAACAGTACAAAAAATTCTGGGAAACCAAACTCGATGCATTGGAGCAATACTTAGAAGCATTACAAAGTCAAAATAAACCAATCCCTAAAAAGAAAAGCCATGGCAAAAAGAATCGTTAAAAAAACAGGATCGAACATTACGCCCTTTTTATGGTTCGATGGAAAGGTAGAAGAAGCAGTAAAATTCTATACTTCTATTTTCAAGAACTCTAAAATTGTTAGTATTAATCGCCTTGGCGGAGGGAAGGGAAAAGTAATGACCGCCACTTTTATACTCGATGGCCAAAAGTTTATGGCATTAGATGGAGGACCGAATTTTAAATTCTCTCCTGCTGTTTCCTTCTTTGTTGATTGCGATACACAGAAAGACGTTGACACATTATGGGCCAAATTATCGAAAGGTGGAAAGACGAACAGGTGCGGTTGGCTCGACGATAAATTTGGCATCACCTGGCAGATTATTCCCAGAACATTAGGAGAACTGCTGTATGACAAGGACCCAATAAAATCGCAACGCGTAATGCAAGCCATGCTTAAAATGGATAAAATAATAGTTGCAGATCTGAAAAAGGCATATAATCAAAAATAATTGACATAAAATAAAACCAGCTAATTATGACAACTAAAACACAAGCAGCCAAAGACACCTCAAACCGTGAAATAAAAATTTCACGCATCCTTAATGCTCCACGTGAACTTGTTTGGGATGTTTGGACCGACCCAAAACATATTGATAAATGGTGGGGGCCTATAGGGTTCACCACAGAAACACACGAAATGAAGGTGCAGGAAGGCAGTAAATGGCTCTGCACCATGCATGGCCCTAATGGTATGGATTTTCCAAATGAGATAACTTATACAGAAGTATCAAAACCGGAACGTCTTATATACACACATACTGAACCTAAGTTTTATTGTACTGTTACTTTCGAAAAGTTTGCAGGGAAAACTAAACTTACCATGTCAATGGTGTTTGAGTCAGCAGATGTATACAATTATGTTGTTAAAGAACATGGCGCTATTGAAGGTCAGGCACAAACTTTTACACGCCTGGAAGAACATTTAGCGAAACTTCAGGAAGGAAAAGAATTTACCGTCAGCAAAGAATTCAATGCTCCTCGTAATCTTGTTTACAAAGTATTTACAGAGGCCGAACACCTGGCAAAATGGTGGGGTCCTCCGGGTGCACCTATCACGGTAAGCCGTTTTGATTTCTCACCGGGTGGCATGTTTCTTTACTCGGCTAAAAGCCCGATGGGTGAAATGTGGGGTAGGTTTGTTTACTGCGAAATGACCGAACCGGAACGTGTGGTATTTATCAATTCTTTCTCTGATAAAGACGGAGGTATAACCCCTAACCCATTTATGCCAAGCTGGCCCTTAGAAATATTGAATGTTGTTACGCTCACCGAAAAGAATGGCAAAACAACTATGGCTATGAGGGGTGGCCCAATAAATTCTACTGAAGAACAGTTGCAAGTATTTAATAACATGCATGGTATGATGCAACAAGGTTTTGCAGGCACATTCAAACAGCTTGAAGACTACCTTGCTAGTATTAACAAATAATTCCTCCAATTATGTCAAACACAAAAGAACTTACAATAACTCGTGTTTTAAACGCACCCCGCGAACTGGTATGGCAAGCGTGGACCGAACAGAAGCACATTGAAAAATGGTGGGGCCCCAAGGGCTTCACCAACCCAATATGCGAATGGGATGCACGTGTTAAAGGGCACATACTTATACACATGAAAGCACCTGATGGTATGCATTACCCCATGAATGGTGTATTTAGCGAGATAACAAAGCCAAGCAAAATAGCATTCACCAGTGCTGCGCTTGATAAAGACGGCGGCCATTTATTTGACATTGTGAATACCATCAACTTTGTAGAAGAAGGCGCTAAAACCAAATTGGTGATGCACTTCGTGTTTTCAAATATTATTCCTTCTGCAGTTCATAATATTGAGGGTGCTAGCACAGGTTGGAACATGAGTATTGACAAGCTTGAAGCATTATTAGAAACCTTAAAACATTAAACATGGCCACAGTAACATCAAGCGATGGAACGAAAATAGGCTATACCAAAATTGGTACCGGGCATCCGTTAATTATAATAGATGGTGCACTATGTAGCCGTGCTTTTGGCCCAACACCTGAGATCGGTAAAATGCTCTCCAAGTATTTCACCGTCGTTAACTACGATCGACGTGGCCGCAATGAGAGTACAGACACAGCACCCTATTCTGTAGATAAAGAAGTGGACGATATTGATGCGCTTATAAAAGAAGTGGGCGGTCCGGTTCATTTATTAGGTTTTTCATCAGGTGCCGGCTTAGCATTACAGGCTGCGGCAAGAGGGCTAAACATATCTAAATTGGTGCTATATGAACCTCCTTACATTACGAACATGGGCGGGCACACACCACCTGCCGATTCGGTGGATCAGTTTAAGAAAATGGTAAGCGAAGGGCGTCGAGGAGACGCAGTGAAATTTTTCATGAAAGATTTAGTAGGAATGCCGGCGTTTGTTCCGGTTATAATGAGCCTGTTACCTATGTGGAAGAAACTAAAAACATCCGCACATACGTTGTCTTACGATGCAAGTGTAATGGAGGGGTTCACTGTGTCTGTTAAACTTGCTTCACAGGTTAAAGTGCCGACCTTTATTATGGGCGGAGAGAAAAGTGCTTTACCTTTACGCAATGCAGTTAAAAAATTATCGGAAGTTATGCCCAATTCGCATCTTGTAATTTTAAAAGGCCAGAACCATAACGTATCTCCGAAAGCACTTGTTCCTGTAGTTGTAGAAAAACTTAAAAACTAACCTAATGTCGTTTCAAGCATACATTGATAATATTAAAGCTAAAACAGGTAAAACACCGGAGGACTTTAAAAAATTAGCTAAAAAGAAAGGCCTTTTGAGCCCTGGAGTTAAGGCCATGCAAATTGTAAACTGGTTAAAAGAAGATTTTGATTTGGGCCATGGGCATGCTATGGCCGTTTACGCAACATTTACAACCAATAAAAAATATAAACCAACGCCTAAAACCAAACCTAAAAAATGAAAAAAACAAACACTATCTACTGGATCCTAACCGCATTATTTGCTGTATTTATTATTCTAACTTCTCTTCCTGATGTAATTAGCAGCCCCGACGCAGCCAAAATAATGGTAACTCATTTAGGCTATCCCGCTTATTTAATGCCTTTTATAGGAGTAGCTAAAATATTAGGCGGTATTGCATTATTAATTCCGGGCTTCCCCCGAATTAAAGAATGGGCTTATGCCGGAATAGCATTCGATTTGATCGGCGCTACCTATTCTGCTATAGCAGTGGGCGATCCTGCAAAGCAATGGGGCTTTATGTTCATCTTTTTTGCGTTTCTCTTTGGTTCTTATTATTACTACCACAAAAAACTAAAAGAAACCTCCGCTAAAAGCTAATATGTTACTCTTCTATTTAACCAAACAAAAAATGAAGACAGAACCGTTTGTAATTGAGAGGACCTACAATGCATCTCTACCTATTGTATGGAAAGCCATTACCAATAAAAAGGAAATGAAAAAATGGTACTTTGACGTAGATGATTTTAAACCCCAAATAGGTTTTGAATTTTCGTTTGAAGGAAGAAATGAGGATAGAGTATATGTGCATTTGTGCAAAGTGGTTGATATAATAGAAGGCAAAAAAATAACGTACAGTTGGAGTTATAAAGGATACAAAGGAATATCGTTTATAACATTTGAATTATTTGAGGAAGGGAAGAAAACAAGATTAAAACTGACTCACGAAGGCATAGAATCAATAGCTGTTAATGGACCAGATTTTGCTAAAAACAATTTTGTTCAGGGTTGGACCGCAATTATCGGCACTTCTTTAAAAGAATACCTGGAAAAGCAGAACTAGTTCTGCTCTCTGTTTGGTGGTCTGCGCGGTGGCTGTGGCTTACGACGCGGCGGACGTTGCTGCAAGCGCTGCTGGTTACGTGGCTGTTGTGGCTTAGGCCTTTCTGAGGTACTTAAAGGTGGCATTTGTTTACCAACAACATAACCTACTTCTTTCTTCTCAACCGGTTTTGATTCATCAAGGTCAGCAGGTTTTTTGCCCTTCTTGTTCATGTCCATAATGTACTTGACACGGTCGGTACTTAAGGCTATAAAATTATCAGGAGCATCACTGTAAGTGTACCAAATGATCTTTTTAAATATGTCTGTCTTCTGGTGATAAGCTCTTCCCTTTTCGGTTTCTAGTTCTCCCGGTTGAGGAAAATCTTTAAGAGCATCCAAATAACTATCTAATTCGAAATTCAAACAGCACTTTAATTTGCCGCACTGGCCGGCTAATTTAACCGGGTTAAGTGCCAATTGCTGGTAACGGGCCGCGGTTGTACTTACCGAACGGAAATCTGTTAACCAGGTTGAACAGCAAAGCTCCCTGCCACATGATCCAATCCCTCCTAAGCGGCCGGCTTCCTGCCTTTCGCCTATTTGCCACATTTGTATGCGCGAGCGGAATTCAGAAGCATATGCCTTGATCAATTCACGAAAATCAACCCTCCCTGGAGCTGTATAGTAAAATGCAATATGTGATTTATCGCCTTGTATCTCAATATCGTTGATCTTCATATCGAGCTTCATGCTTGAAGCCAATATACGCGCACGTACCAATGTTTTCACTTCTAATTCTTGCGCATCACGCCATTTATCTATATCAGCAGGGCTAGCTTTACGCAATACGGCTTTAATATTCTGGTCGTCGGCAACTTTCTTTTTGCGCATCTGTAACCTTACCAGTTCACCCGAAATAGAAACAACGCCTACATCATACCCTTGTGCAGCTTCAACAACAACAATATTGCCCAGTAACAGTTGTAAGCCATTACGGTTACGAAAAAATTCTTTACGGCTATTTTTAAAACGGACCTCAACAATATCGAATGGTTTTTGGCCCGAAGGCAGCTCCATGTTGGCAAGCCAGTCAAAAACGTTTAGCTTATTGCAGCCTCCACCCCCGGTAGAACAACCTCCGCCGCTACCACATCCTCTTCCTGTCGAACATCCACTACAAGCCATACTTCATATCCCTTATGGGGAAAGCAAAAATACTCAATAGAACCAATAATCAAAGGGAAAAAGAGAGAATTACTACCTTATTACAGTAACGTTGCCAATGGCCTGATATGACTGATGCAGGTAGCTGACCGCCTTTATCATATAAACGTATGTATCTTCCTGAACCTTATTGCCATTCACCGTTCCGTCCCAGCCGCCATCAAGAGTGTTCCATTTATAAATAAGCTGGCCCCAACGATCAAAAATATAAACCTCTATATTGCTATAGCCCGTAAACTTCGGTCTGAATACATCATTTAAACCATCACCATTAGGAGTAAATGCATCAGGGATATATATAGTCGGTAAAACATCAACTACTACAGAATCCATAGCGAAGCATCCATCACTATCTGCAACGCTCACATAAAAAACTTTGTTACTATCTGCTTTATACGAAGGTGATGGACAATCAAAACAAGTTAATTCAAATGAAGGCGTCAGGTAAATGGCGGTGTGCCTGTTGCATTAAGTGTAACTACTTGCCCAGGTAATGCCATTACGCTATCAGGTGTTGTTTTTACTACTGGTGTAGGCTTCACCACAATTAAGGCCGAATCTCTGCTTATGCATGCGCCATTAGTAACCGTAACCGTGTATACAGTTGTAATTAAAGGTTTTGCAGTAGGGTTAAATATATAACCATTACTAAGGCCTAACGTAGGTGCCCATGCGTATTTATAATTCCCACTATCTACACGCAGATGCACTATCTTTTCAAAACAAATTATGGTATCGAACGTAGTCAGCGGTACTTTGGTAAATGGTGTAATTTTTGTGCTGTCCTGCCCCTTGCAACCGTGTTTATCGGTAGTTATAACAAAGTACGAACCACCTTTTGTGGCTTGAATATAAGGACCGCTAGACCCTGTTGACCAGCTATACTTAACGTAACTACTATCTGTATATATCTTCAGTGAATCACCCAGGCAGAGCTTCCCGCTATCTGGTATGACGTGAGTAATGTTGCGGTATACAGCCACATTTACAGTATCGGTTACATAACAGAAGCTATCATGTACCGTTACATAATAATTAGTTGTTGTTAATGGCGCCGCCCTGGGGTTTGCAATAGTAGTATCATTTAATCCGGCAGAAGGAGACCAGGTAAACGTACATATATCGCTATTCGTTGCTTTAAGCCCAACACTGTCACCCAAGCAAACAAAAGTTGATGGTGCTGTTAACTTTGGTGGTGCCACTACCCGAATGATTCCGTAACTGGTATCGGTTTGGTTACAGGTGGTAGAATCGGTAGCAACAAGCATAATATTATACGTACCCGGCTTTGTGTAGGTATAAGTTGGAGTAGCTTTATTAGATGTATCGCCATTGCCAAATATCCAACGAAACTTTTGCCCGTTGCTGGTAGTATTTTTAAATGTAACCGCAAACGGAGCACAGCCCACTGGTACTGCCGGTGCAAGAATAAATGAAGCCACAGTCTCATAAAGATCCATTTGGAACTTAACAAGAGCGTTATTACAATTAGGACCATCATTGGTACGAGACCATGCTGTAGGCGTTGTGGGTATATCTGAATATCCCCAACATCCTCCGCAAATTGCCTGGTATATTGCACCGCGCTTATCAAAACGGCTGGTACCACCATCTACGTGAGCAAGGCTGCCGTTAGGGGGCCCACCTGTGGTTGCACCAAAAAAAGTGGCATATAAAAGTGAATCGGCATATGCATCAAGCACCATAAAATAAAAATCTTCTCCGTTATTTTGATTGTTGGTATAAAAACTATTACAAACATTGGGAGTTGTTCTATATGCATTAGGAGTTGTGGGCAAGCCAATAGTACTGCTTGTTGAACTATTATATCTGTATAACATACCTCCCCATCCCGATATATATATATTAAGGCATTCATCCACCAAAAAAGCTGATGGCGCAATATCAGGGTGCCCACGGCCAGAACCAAATTCAGTTGAAAATATGGTTTTATTAAGCATCCCGTTCAGCTCATGTATAAACTGTCCGCTATTCGCATTAGAATAAACACCTTTTGTAATTGGATAACTTCCACTGGTTTGACCATATACATAAACCAGATTATATTTATCAGTTTGTACAAAATATGCCTGATCGTAGCCAGCTGTACCCAGGTATGTTGACTGTAACATTTTCCCTGAAGGAGAGAGATGCACTAAAAATCCGTCTATATTTCCACTATACCATGGCTGTATGGTACCTAAAGTAGTAGGAAAATTGTTACTTGCTGTTCCACCAACAATATACGCTTCGTTACTGGTATTTAAGGCAATATTATAAGCTGCATCATTATCACTTCCTCCCAAATATGTACTCCAAACCATAGCAGATAAATTGGAATTCATTTTAAAAGCACAGCCGTCTTGCATGCCCCGTATACTTGATTGCAGAGCACCGCTTGTTATTGGAAAATCAACAGAATTGGTACTGGAAGCTACATATACATTATTGCTATTATCCACAACAATATCACCCCTTCCATCGTCAGCATAAAAATATTTAAGTGAGCCTAATGAGTCTTCAAAAGATGAAATATTTACACCATCATCGGAAGAGCCACCAACATAAGTAGAAGCTATAAGCTGAGTTCCATTTGAGTCGAGTTTGCTAATTACAAGATCTGCGCCACCGCTGTTAACATTGCTAAACGCACCGGCCGTAGTAGGAAAATCTTTAGAATATGACCGGCCAAATACAAGTAGGTTATTGCTGTTATCTACCACTAAGCTCTGAGGTTCTTCGTTATCGCTTCCTCCCAAATACGTCGAAAATAATAAAGTTGACCCGCTAGGATTAAACTTTGAAACCACAATATCGAACCCTGCGGCATCACATGTTCCCTGATACAGAACACTATCCTTACCCCAGCCACCTATTCCACCACCGTTAAAAGTTAATTGAAAAGCACCGGTTGTAGCCGGATACCCTACACCAAAACATATGCCCGATGTATATGCATTACTATACGCATCATACGTTGCGCTCATCCCCCAGTTATCGGCAGTAGAACCTGTGAACGTAGCGAAAACCAATGTTGGATCTATAATCAATGGCTGTGATGCATCATACTTGCCATTAATCTCAAAAGCCACTTGGTCGTCTTTTAAAACAAAACTACAAACTACATTTTTTCTCTTCCCATTTATCTCCTGATACGCTATCGGTTGCAATTGCGCTATATCACCAATTTGGGTGTGAATAATAAGTTGCCCACCATTTAGCGATAGGTAATTCTGCCCCACAAAACGGAGCTTTATTTGAGAGATATTCGTATGTGGCTCTATTAGAAAATCATACCGCACGTTGCTCAGGTCGCTAAATACTTTTACTGAAACTCCCGGGTAAATGTTATTATAATTCACACTACCGAAGGCCTTTGCAGCCGATGCCCATTTGGTTCTATCGCTACCAATAAAATAATTGCTATAAAAAGGTTTCGAATCACCACCCTCAATAGCAGCTGGCATACTATTTAAAAACTCCATTCGCACTGCATGGAAGGTCATCGTGCAACTTCTCAGATCTTTTTTGTTAATACCAGGCCCCGGATGCATACGTTCACTGGCGTCTGGGGGATAGAATAAATAAGTGAAAGCATTTTTCTCTAAAAAAATACGCCCCCCGTTAAAGTCTCCCTGAAATAGCACTTTACTGCGCCATTGGCCTTTATTCTCTGTATAATTAACATACGCATTGGTATTATCTATTGTTTGGGCAATAGCCTTATTTACAGCAATAGAGGGCGGGACATTTTTTTGCCCCATACAGAAATAATTCCCTGTTAGAAGAATTATAAAAAGAAAAAATATTTTGTACTTATTTTTCATTTCATACAAAAACAGCTTAACCTGAACATATAAAGTTACAAAAAATAAAGCAATTGTGCAAATTACTTTACCCTAAACGCAGGCATAAAAAATCCCGTATCGGAAATGCACTCCAATACGGGATCTTATTATCAGTAAATCAACTACTTATGCCATAGCCGTTTCTTTGTTGGCAGTAATGCCAAACTCTTTTTTCACAGCATCAACGTAGTCCAATTTTTCCCATGTAAAGGTTTCATATTTTTTACCATTAAGTTCTTTTGTACCTGGTATACGGCCAATGTGTCCATATGCTGCAGTTTCAGAAAAAATTGGATTACGTAAACCAAAACGCTTTACAATAGCGGCCGGACGCATGTCAAATATCTTGCCAATGCGGTGCGAAATTTCTCCATCGGTTAGTTTTCTACCTTCCTTATCGCGAAGTCTAGATGTGCCATAGGTATCTACATAAATAGAAACCGGTTGTGCAACACCAATTGCATAGGCAACTTGCACTTCAGCTTCAGAAGCCACACCTGCAGCAACAATGTTTTTAGCAATATGCCTTACAGCATAAGCAGCTGAACGGTCAACTTTTGATGAATCTTTACCTGAGAACGCTCCACCACCGTGGGCGCACATTCCACCGTAAGTATCAACAATAATTTTCCTTCCGGTTAAGCCGGTATCACCATGTGGGCCGCCAATTACGAACTTGCCGGTAGGGTTTACAAAATACTTGATATCATCCTTGAACAGTTTCCTAACCTTGGCAGGGAGTTGTTTCTTAACACGAGGAATAAGGATTGTTTGAACATCTTCCTTGATCTTAGCAAGCATCACCGCCTCAGTATCAAAATCATCGTGCTGTGTAGAAACTACAATAGCATCAATACGTTCAGGCTTTCCCTTGTCGCTGTATTGTAATGTAACCTGAGATTTTGCATCAGGCCTTAAGTATTTCATTTTCTTGCCTTCCTTACGTATTGCAGCTAATTCATGCACAAGTAAGTGTGCAATTTCAATAGTAAGTGGCATATAATTATCAGTCTCGGTACAAGCATAACCAAACATCATACCTTGGTCACCAGCACCCTGGTCTTCTTCCTTGGTACGTTCAACACCTTGATTAATATCTGGTGATTGCTCGTGAATTGCAGAAATAACACCGCAAGAATCAGCATCGAACATGTATTCTGACTTAGTGTAGCCAATACGGCGAATTACATCACGTGCTATCTTTTGCACATCAATATATCCTTTGGTTTTAATTTCACCACCAATTACGGTAAGGCCTGTGGTAACAAAGGTTTCGCAAGCTACCTTCGATGCTGGGTCTTGCACTAATAGTGCATCAAGAACAGCATCAGAAATTTGGTCAGCTACTTTGTCTGGGTGACCTTCAGAAACAGATTCGGAAGTGAAGAAATACGACATATTATTAGGTTTTTCTGAGTTAAAGTGGGGCGAATATATGCTTTTTAGTACATTTTGAGTGCTTTTGTTGAAAAAAATGCAATATTTAAATAGCTTATCTTTGCGCAGATAGAATATACTATGAAAAAAGCTTTTGCGTTACTTATTTTACTTGCTACCTACTTTGTGGGGTATTCACAAAAATCGAGCATTGCACCCAATATTCGAAAGTTTAAAGGCGATACTATTGTATGGAAGCAAGACTCCTTATTAAACAAAGATGATTTTAAAGCTAAGGGACATGGCAAGAATGGGCCACTGGGCTATACCACTACCTGCATATTTCTTTACCCTAATGAAAGCAACGGAGTGTTAGTATTTTCAGTAGAGGCACTTTTTATAAAATCGAAATCGTATATAGTTGAGTACTCTGATTATGTGCTGAAACACGAACAATTGCATTTTGATATTTGTGAACTTTATGCACGTAAGCTTCGGAAAATGATATCAGACAAAGACTTTAAAAAGGTGAGCAATGTTATGCAGACCATACAAAATATGTATAATAAGGCCTCGCAGGATTGTTTTAAAGAAGAAGAGAAGTACGACAATGATACTAACCATGGTCTTAATGCTGCCAAGCAACAGGTATGGGCCGATGATGTTAAAAAGCAACTAACTGAATTGGATGCTTATAATAATACCGAGGTGAATACGGTTAAGTAGGTTATTGCTTTATTTCGACCTTTATACCTAATTCCTTTAACTGTGCTTCATCGATAGTTGATGGGCTGTCCATCATCATATCGCGGCCGGCATTATTTTTAGGGAATGCTATATAATCGCGGATTGATTCTTCGTTAGCAATTGTCATTGATGCAAACCTGTCGAGGCCAAATGCAAGGCCACCGTGCGGAGGGGCGCCATATTCAAATGCATTCAATATAAAGGCAAATTTCTTTTCAACTTCTTCTTTACTTAGCCCAATGGTTGTAAACATTTTCTCCTGGTTCTTGCGGTCGTGTATCCTTATAGACCCACCACCAATCTCAACTCCGTTTATAACCATATCGTATGCATTGGCACGTATCTTGGCCAACTCGCCCGATTCAAAATAATGTTCATCTTCTTTCTTCCATGATGTAAATGGGTGATGGCAAGCCATCCAGCGGCCAGATTCAGCATCTTGCTCAACCAACGGAAAATCTATCACCCATAACGGGCTATAAACATCTTTCTTACGAAGGCCAAGTCGGGTACCCATTTCCAAACGCAATTCGCAAAGTGCACGTCTTGTAATAGATGCGGGACCACTAACTACTAATATCAAATCTCCAGGCTTAGCTTCGGCAGCATCTGCCCATTTCTTCAAATCTTCGGGAGTATAAAATTTATCTACCGATGACTTTAATGAACCATCCGCTCCATATTTTACATATATCAATCCCTTAGCGCCAATCTGCGGACGTTTTACAAATTCGACCAATTCATCTGTTTGGCTACGGCTATATTCCGATGCACCTGTTACGGCAATTGCGCCAACAGTTTCTGCTTCATCTAATACTTTAAATCCTTTGCCCTTTACTGCTGTAGTAATATCGTGTATCAACATACCAAAGCGGGTATCGGGCTTATCGTTACCATAATACTTCATGGCATCGGCATAGGTCATTCTCGGGAAAGTAGGCAAGTCTAAGTTCCTTACTTTCTTAAAAACATACTTTGTCATTCCTTCGAACATCTGCAAAATATCTTCTTGTTCTACAAACGACATCTCGCAGTCTACTTGTGTAAATTCAGGTTGACGGTCAGCACGTAAATCTTCATCGCGGAAACAACGTACTATTTGGTAATAACGGTCGAAACCCGCCACCATCAATATCTGTTTAAATGTTTGCGGCGATTGTGGCAAAGCATAAAACTCGCCTTGGTTAACACGCGAAGGCACTATAAAATCGCGCGCTCCTTCAGGTGTAGTTTTAATAAGGAATGGTGTTTCAATATCTGCGAAACCTTTTTCATCTAAATATTCACGTACCGCTTTTGCCACCTTATGGCGGTTAAGCATATTGTTCTTCAATGATTCTCTGCGCAAATCGAGGTAACGGTATTTCATCCGCTGTTCTTCACCTCCATCGGTTTCTTCCTCCAAAGTAAACGGAGGAGTCTTCGATGCATTTAATATTTCAAGTGCAGATACAATAATTTCAATTTCGCCGGTTGCAATTTTTGCATTCTTATTACTACGTTCAACTACTTTACCGGTTGCACGTATTACATATTCTCTGCCCAATGAAGCAGCTTTTTCGCCTAATGCTTTATCTTTATTCGCATCAAACACCAATTGGGTAACGCCATACCTGTCGCGCAAATCGACAAAGGTTAGTCCGCCCATTTCCCTGTTCCTATATACCCAGCCAGTCAGAGTAACTTCCTGGCCTATATTTTTAATTGTTAGCTCTCCGCAAGTATGTGTTCTTAACATTGTTTTTTAGTAAGGATGCGAAATTAATAATAAAAGACCGTCGCCACAGATTCACAGATTAAAAACTATTATGAAAAAACACTTAAGCGTAATCTGAGAATCTGTGGCAATTTTTTGGTAATCTTGTATCAATACATTTATCAATGAGAAATTTCTTTTGTGTTTGTTTTGCTTTCCTTTCAATAACCAGCCTAGCTTCTAACCCGAAGGACAGCATTTATAAAACATACGACCTGAAAGGCGGTTATACCCTTCAAATAAAAACTGTTGGGCAAGATTCTATTGGTACAGTATTAATAAAAGGCAAGGAAAGTAATGTACTTAGCTCAGCTGAAACAAAATTGGGCACAGAGGTACTGGGTTACGTTTATGCAGACTTCGATAGCACTTATATTATGATGACTCACGTTGATGTAGAGCCCGTAAAATTCGAACTGATTGATAAAGCCTCAGGCCAAACTATTATTTATGGGCAATCGCCTTTTTACAGAGATACTATCAAACAGTTAATGATGTTCGATGGTATGTATGGTAAAGGCCGTGGTAAATTAGTACTCTACAACTTTAAAACTAACAAAGCTGAATATTTCCCAGCTCCTACCGATACTCCATGTTTCTGTTGTTTTTGCTGGAAACTTATATCACTAACGGATAGTGAAGTGCAAATTCAGTATGAGAATTTGAAACACGAAAAGGTAGTTAGAAGCTATTCGAGGAAGTAAATAACGATGTTAAATAAATTCACTTTCTATATCTGTATGCTTGTTTTGTTTGGATGCAATTCGGGCAATACTAACTTCAACACAAATCCATCACTCATAAAAAAGGATACTATTGAAAACCAAGCGGTAAACACCTTGAATAAAAATGAACAGCACATTGATGACAGTACCAGAATCGCAGATAGTTTGTCATGGGTGGACCCTGATACAGTTTTTTCTGCTCATGCGATGAATATAATTGACAATTTTCCTGAAATTAAACTTGCATGGAATTATATTGATTCTGCATCGAAGCATAAAAGAATCTTTGTCCTTATCCTTCAAGGAATGCCATCGAAAGATAAGCCATATTATGAAATAAACGGAGGAGAACTATCTGCTACTAATGATTCAAATGACCATTTTGTTCCGTATATGCACTTTGAAGTTTATAGGCAAGGCAATCAGCCGTTAATTAAGTATTACAACGTGGAAGATGATACTGAGATCAGTTTGAAAAAGTGGAGAGAGAAAGAAAATAAACTAAAAAAAGAAGGTAAGAAAGACTGGTTTTTTATCTATTAAACCCCCACCATCTTGCCCTGGGCAGGGTCCCACACTTTTAGCTTAAGGCAGGCAGCAATATCTTTTATTGAAAGAGATGTCTTCTTTGGGTGTTGCAGTTCAGGTAAGTCGTGCATCACTTCGGGCAGGCGGTAAAAAGGTATGCGTGAGTTTAAATGGTGAACATGATGGTAGCCTATATTAGCGGTAAACCAATTCATTATTGGTCCCATTTTCAGAAAACTTGATGACTCGAGAGCTGCTTTTTCGTAAGCCCAGTCTCCATTTTCATGAAAAGCAACATCAGGGAAATTATGCTGAGCATAAAAAAGATAATCGCCCAATGCGCCCGAAATAAAGAAAGGGATGAACATAGAAAAGAACCAAACTTGCCACCCTGCAAAATGAATTACCAATACTATCAGGGCGATATGAATGATCATAGCAATTAAGGAATCGTAATGCTTCCGAGGGTTATTGATAAACGACCGCATAGATATACCGAAGAAGAACATGGTAAAGTATCCAAACAGAATGGTTAAAGGATGACGGGAAGCCAGATATTTAAACTGTTCCCATGAACTAAGGCTGTCGAATTTTTCGCGGGTAATAATTAGGTATGAGCCAATGCTGGAAGAAAATAATTTCGAATTGTGTTTGTGATGATAATCGTGCGAACGTTTCCAGATACTTACGGGAGCAAGCGATAATATACCGAAGGCTCCAAATATTATTTTGCCCGCAAATGATTTGTTTAATATGGCATGGTGTTCAAAATCGTGGTAAAGCACGAACATGCGAATAACCGAAAATCCTGCCAAAATGCTGAATACCAATCGAACAGGAAGATAGGTAATAACTGCGGCACCGCCATAAGTAATAACAATTACAAGCAAGGTGGTAAGCACATGGAACCAACTTTTGGCCTTGTCTTCAACGGCATACTTTTTAGTAGCCAGTATAAGTTCTTTCCCTGTTAACATCCCTTTAATCTTCTATTACAAAGATATGACAAAATTAAGCAACCGGCCTTTTATGTTTCCACCTGCGATGCGACCATAGCCAGACCTCGGGCTGAGCAATAATATCCTTCTCCAATCTCCTGGTATGCATTTCTGATATTTGCCCGTCGCTGGTTTCCTTAGGGTTCTCGCACAATACCTCTGCGTGAATCTGATAATAGCCGCGTTTAACCCTTTTTATACAAGCATACACAATTGGGTAGTTCAGTTTACGGGCAATTCTTTCTGTACCTTGAAATACCGGAGTATCCTGGTTCATAAACGTTGTCCAGTAAGCACCTTCGGGCGATGGAGTTTGATCAGCAATAAACGCCGTAGCACTTACAATGTCTTTGTTGGTTGACATTTCTTTATAAGTCTCGCGCATAGCTATCAGCTTAGTACCAAAACGGCTCCGCATATCATATATCAGCTTATTGAACTGCTTGTTCTTTAACGGATGATAGATAACATATAACTGCTGCTTACACAACAAACTAAAGGTATTACCTGCAAGCTCCCAATTACCCAAATGGCCCATCACCAGTACTACAGATCTTTTTTCGTTTGCAAAGCGGTCAAATACTTGTTGCGCCTCTGGCGAAAAAGTGCAATGTTTCAACATGGCACTTTTACTGATAGTAAGTGTTTTAAAAGTTTCCAGGAAAAGGTCGCACAAATAGTGAAAGTAGTCTTTGCAGATACGTTGAATTTCCTTTTCGCTTTTATCGGGGAAGGATCTTCTAAGATTCTCCAACACAACCTTTTTCCGGTACCCAATTACATAATAAAGCAATACATAAAAGCCATCGGAAACCAGGTAGAGCAAAGGGAATGGCAATAATGAAATAAAATAAAGAAAAGGAAGTATAAGATAAAATGCCAGTGCAGCCACTCTCTGTAATATATGGCGGTAAAGATACTCAAAACGCAGGTGCTTGTACAGCAAAATATTGTATCTTTAGTACCAGTTTATTGAGCGACACGTAATATTATAATGCCATGTCATCCTTTAATGATTCCTTCTCCAAGCAATCAGATATTTATTCAAAATACCGTCCATCGTACCCCACCGAATTATTTAGTTTTTTATCCTCTTTAACAGAAAACCACGCTTTGGCATGGGATTGCGGTACCGGTAACGGGCAAGCGGCTATTGGCCTCTCAGCCTTTTACGAAAAGGTATTGGCTACCGATCCGAGTGAAAATCAAATACGGAATGCCCCTAAGAGCCCGAAGGTGAGTTACTTTATTGAGCCTGCTGAAAATAGTTCTATCAGAACCAATACTGTGGATATTGTAACTATTGCCAATGCATTACACTGGTTTAATTTCGACCTGTTTTATAAGGAAGTAAACCGTGTGGTTAAAAGTAACGGAGTTATAGCCGCATGGAGCTATGGCCTACCCATAATTTCGCCTGAAATAGACAGTATTGTAAAACAATTTCACGATGGTACATTAGGCACTTATTGGCAGGCACCAAACAGGCTGGTAGAAAAAGCATATACCACCATTCCTTTCCCATTCCGCCCCATCCCCGCACCTAAGTTCTACATTGAAAAGGTGTTCAATCTCAAAGAATTAATAGGATATTTTAATACTTGGTCGGCAACACAGCGTTTTATAAACGACAATAAATTTAACCCAACTGAAGAGCTTGAGGACGACCTAATTAAGGTTTGGCCCGAAAGTAATACAACAAAGACCTTGCGATGGGAATTAATATTAAAAGTGGGAAGGGTTAAAGTATAACAAATAGGTTGTCAAGTGTAAGAAGTTGGTATTAAAAAGTATGTACATTTGACATATAGAATTAAAGAATTTATAAATAACAATAAACCCTTTTATTATGGCTGTTACTCTGCCCAAATTACCTTACGATTACAAGGCCCTTGAGCCTAACATTGATGCTATGACCATGGAGATCCACTATACCAAGCATCACCAGGCATATGTTACCAATCTTAACAATGCTATTGCCGGCAAACCGGAAGATTCTATGAGTCTCGAGGAGTTGCTGAAAAATGTTTCAAAACAACCTCCGGTAGTTAGAAATAACGCAGGTGGTGTTTATAACCACAACCTTTTTTGGGAGATCATGAAGCCTAATGGCGGTGGAGAACCAACCGGCAAACTAGGCGACGCTATCAAGTCTACATTCGGTTCATTTGCCGAATTTAAAACTGCTTTTAGCAATGCAGGTGCTACCCGTTTTGGTTCTGGCTGGGCTTGGCTTTGTGTAACAGGTGGTAAACTTGCTGTTTGCTCAACCCCTAACCAGGATAATCCGCTAATGGATGTATCGGAATGCAAAGGCACACCAATATTAGGTATGGACGTTTGGGAACATGCATATTACCTTAAATACCAAAACCGTCGCCCTGATTACATTGCCAGTTTCTTTAATGTAATTAACTGGGATGAAGTTGCTAAGCGCTTAGATAACGCCAAGTAATTGCATATATGCTAAAGTGGCTTTGCCGGGCAGTATTATTACTCTGCCTTGGTCTTTCATATACAACTGAAGGCCGGGGTATTGAAATTACGACTCCTTGCAAAGCCATTTCTTTTGCTACCTATCAAGCAAAAGATACTACCGTTACCGATACTTTAAAGCCTCACAAGCGCAAGTTTATAGCCGCTGTGCTGGCATTTCCCTTCCCTTGTGGTGTATTTGGTCTTCATAGGTTATATTTAGGCTCCTCGAACGCAATGCCCTTAGTATACGTAGCTACTGTTGGTGGCGGTTTTGCTATTTTACCCTTTATTGATTTTGTGCTGATAGTGCTTAGCAAAGATGTAAATGCCTACGCCCACAACACACGTTTGTTCATGTGGACCAAAAAGCCAACAGTAAAACAATAATTTCTATTCTACTGTAACCGATTTGGCCAAATTCCTTGGCTGGTCAACATTACAACCGCGCATTACTGCTACGTGATATGAAAGTAATTGTAACGGTATTACTGCAATAAGCGGAACGAGGTGCTCATCGGCTTGCGGTACTTCTATCGTATAATCGGCAAGGCCTTTAACAACCGTATCTCCTTCAGTAACTACCGCAATAATTTTACCCTTACGGGCCTTTACTTCCTGTATGTTACTAACTACTTTTTCGTATGATGTACCTTGTGTGGCAATTACAAATACAGGCATATTTTCATCTATAAGTGCAATTGGGCCATGCTTCATTTCTGCAGCAGGATAACCTTCTGCATGTATGTATGATATTTCTTTAAGCTTCAACGCACCTTCCAATGCAACGGGGAAGGTATATCCGCGACCTAAATAAAGGGCATTACGTGCGTCCTTATATATTTTGGCAATAGCTTCAATCTCTTTATTACGCTCTAATACCGCTTGTACTTTTTCAGGAATTACATTAAGTTCATTTATAAGTTCATGGAACTTAGTGCGCGATAAGGTACCTTTAGCTTGTGCAATTTGTAGAGCCATTAAGGTCAGTATGGTAATTTGTGCAGTAAATGCCTTGGTTGATGCAACGCCAATTTCTGGCCCCGCGTGAGTATAAGAACCGGCATGTGTAGCACGCGGTATAGACGATCCAACTACGTTACAAATCCCAATAATAGTTGCCCCTTTACTCTTAGCTAATTCTATAGCAGCCAAAGTATCTGCCGTTTCACCAGATTGTGATATAGCAATCACCACATCATCTTCGTGTATAACTGGGTTGCGGTACCTGAACTCCGATGCATATTCTACTTCTACAGGTATACGTGCAAGATCTTCAAATAAATATTCAGCCACTAAACCTGCATGCCACGATGTACCACAACCAATAATGATGATGCGCTTTGCGTTTACAAAAGCCTTTTCATAATCGGCAATACCACCAAGATTAACGGTACCTTTTGTTGCATTTAGCCTTCCACGCATACTATCTTTAATAGAACGTGGTTGCTCGTAAATTTCTTTTAACATAAAATGCGGGAACCCACCTTTTTCAAGTGTATCCAACTTCATTTCAAGTTCTTCTATATACGGGGTCTTGGCTTTGTTCTTTATAGTCTTTATCTTAATCTCTCCGCTCCTTTTCAATACAGCTATTTCCTCATCTTCCAGGTATATTACATTCTTAGTATACTCAACAATTGGCGTAGCATCCGAACCGATAAAGAATTCCTTTTCGCCAACACCAATTACTAAAGGGCTACCCTTTTTAGCGGCAATAAGTTCATCCGGATTACTTTTTTCAAAAACCACAATAGCGTAAGCACCCACTACCTGATTAAGTGCTATACGCACAGCTTCAAATAACGATACACTTTCATTCTTCTTGATATCTTCAATCAGGTTAACCAATACTTCAGTATCGGTCTCACTCTTGAATACATAGCTCCTCTTTTTTAATTCTTGCTTAATTGGTGCGTAGTTTTCAATAATACCATTGTGTATTAGTACTATATCGCCAGATTGAGAGCAATGTGGGTGAGCGTTCACATCATTAGGTTCACCATGTGTAGCCCAACGTGTATGGCCTATGCCAATATTGCCTTTCTTATCTTTCTCTTTTGCAAAGGTTTCCAAATCAGATACCTTTCCCTTACACTTGTATACGTTTAAGGACCCGTTCAATAACGCCACTCCGGCGCTATCATATCCACGGTATTCGAGCCTGTGCAGCCCTTTTATAATTATTGGATAAGCTTCCTTATCTCCTATATAACCTACTATCCCGCACATGTTGCTACGTTTTTACAAAGTTATATAATTCTAACTCAATGTTTTATTGCTTTTACAGATGGCGCGTCTTTGGCCTCAACAGGAAATTCCATCACCTTAGGTTTCTCAACTTTATGAGAGTTGAGAGGGGTATAATATATCTTAAGACGCATTTTTTTATTGCTAGCAGCTCCTTGTGTCCCGCCGCCATACAAAACTACTCTGCTAGGGCTTATTGCTGAAGAACCGCCAAGAAGATATAAGCCATCCTCAATAGTTTTCTTATCAAATACGTTTTGAATATATTCCGCTATATCAAAAGTATATTCATGGTTAAACTCATCATATGTTCCACCATAGTATGTTGTGTATTCATCAGGCAAGGTAAATGTTGCGGTAGTAGGTACTGTTGATGTATCATTGATACCTATAAGATACATTTGAGCTGGTGGAGCATAAATACCAATATCTTGCGTCTGAACAGGGATATCTAACTCTGCGCGGTTCACAATCACCTTATTGTTTTTAACCCAGTTCATAATATATGGCATATTTATTTTGGTGGTTACACCGCCAAAACCCTGTACATAAGTACTTAGCTGAGAATTTATAGGAGTGCCAACTTTATGCGGAGCGTAAAAAGAAGTGGTTTTATAATTATGATCGAAATGGCTAAAGGCAATATGTTCAGAACTCATTCCAAGCTGAGGTATACTATAAGTTGTATCAGTAGTAGTACCATTACTATTTATTATTTTCATGTAGAAGAAAACACCCGCTCCTGCATCATATAAATTCATAAACCATAAACTTCCTTGACCAGGAAATTGCATTGGACTATTGGTTGTAATATAAATACCAGGAAAATCATGAATAAAAAATGCCTGGTTTAATAAAATACTATCTCCCCGACCAGTTATGTTTATAACACCACTTAAAGCTGTATCCACCCATTTTTGCCCCCATTGTTGGTTTAACCTTACTTTAAAGCGAGGATAATTATAAATCGGGCAAGGTTCAATACGTGTGTTACTGTAGCGAGTAGAATCCCATTCTGTGATATTTGGGGTAACTATTCTTTCTCCCAATAATGTGCTATGCGGAATAACAGTGCTCGAATAGTATGAAGTATCGGGGTACATTTGCTTATCTAACGAATACACCTGAACTGTTTGCGGGCTAAGAACACCGTAATAATTGGGCGTAGTGAATACATACGGAATAGAAAACACCACTGAATCCAATATAACCCTTGTAGCAGGAACACCGGTAGTACCATTGTAAAAAGTACCCACCACAGTAAAAGGATTTGCTCCGTTTACAGCAGGAGTTACCTGCGCATATATAGATGCCTTGGTTTCTCCGAAAATAGGATCATTATAACTTCCCAAGAAGAATGCATTTACCCCATTGGTAATTACCGAATCCTCTAATACCAGTGAGGTTCTAAGAGTGGTAGTATCGTTAAAATTCGCGTTTAACGTATTATTGTCAGGCAATATATTTGAGCCAATACCACTATCGGGTGAGCAAGAAGCAAAAAAAGAATAGCCTGCCCAAAAGCAGGCCATTACTAAATATTTTGCTTTGAAACTATTCCTTCTGTCCTTCTTAATCATTAACCAACGCTTCTTCCATTTCAAGTACCTCATCATAAAACTCTGAATACGCATCCATATAATTATCTTCTGTATGTGTAAGCATTGGCTTACCCGATTTCTTAATGTGTTTAAGTACGTCAGCATCAATATTCGGATCAACTTTAACTACAGCATCAGCCCAGTTAACTGCTAACTTAGACAGATTATTGTGTGTTGGTGATTTAATAACCGAAAGGTCATCAGCCTCAACACCATCCCAAACCGCTTTATCAGCAAGGCGTTTGTTCAATGCACCTTCAAATTTGTCACCATATAAAGAATAAATAACCTTTGAATTTTCAAACAGAGGATCATCTTTACAAGCTTGCTTAATATACAATGGCATAAGACTTGTCATCCAGCCATGGCAGTGAATAATATCAGGGCTCCAGCTTAGTTTACGCACGGTTTCAATAACGCCGCGGCAAAAGAAAACAGCTCTTTCATCATTATCCTCAAACAAACGGCCTTGCTCATCGTTAAATGTAGCCTTGCGTTGAAAGTAGTCTTCATTATCAATAAAGTAAACTTGCATGCGGGCACGTTGAATAGAAGCCACCTTAATGATCAATGGATGATCATCCTCATCGATAATAAGATTAATACCGGAAAGGCGAATCACTTCATGTAGGCCGTGGCGTATTTCGTTAATACAGCCATAGCGAGGCATAAAGGTGCGTATTTCTTTACCCCTTTCTTGAATACCTTGTGGCAGAAAGCGAGCAACATTCGACATTGTGTTCTCTCCCATATATGGAAATATTTCCTGGGAAACATAAAGCACCCTTGCTTTTTTCATAGTATGAAAAATTTATTTTGGAAATTAATTGAGAATAATCTATTGGACGAAGAAAATACCATTCAGTTCTGTAACTTAACAATAAGACCTTTTTCTATCTGGAAACCTTTGCAAAGATACTATAAAAAATTGAGATAAGAAACAAGTATTTAGCCCTATTTACTACTAAATGCCTAGTTTTCAAGCCAAACCGAATTTATGTTGCGATGTATGAACAGTAATCTTTAGCTTTACCTTACAAATTCAAGGTCATCTTATCGCAAAACTGACTGATTATGAGCAAAAACCATGTGTTTAATACATCGCTAGTGTGGAATGGTGCCAATGGAACAGGAACCACCTCGTATACGGCCTATAGCCGCAATCATACGATATCAGGCAATGGCAAACCTGGCATCCCCGGCTCATCAGATCCTGTTTTTAGGGGAGATGGCAGCAGGTACAATCCGGAAGAGCTTTTAATAGCGTCCCTCTCTTCCTGCCACATGCTTTGGTACCTTCACCTATGCTCAGAAGCAGGAGTTATTGTTACAGCATATACAGATAACGCCACTGGCACTATGAGTGAAGATAATACGGGCAATGGAAGGTTTACCGAAGTTACCCTTAACCCTGTTGTTACGGTTAAAGAAAAAACAATGGAAGCCAAGGCACTAGAACTACATCATAAGGCCCATGAAAAGTGTTTTATTGCCAATTCCTGCAATTTTCCGGTACTGCATAAGCCTACGGTAAGCACTGAGGCCTAATACTAAGCCGTCCGCTTTAGTATAAATGGAGTTATTACCAAAGCTATTAATACAGCCGAAATAGCCGTCATTATTATATCTTCGGGTATTCTATACTTGTCCACTACAAATATTTCATCGGTTGGCTTAAAGCTATATACCACGAACCTAATTGCGGTGATAGTTATGGTTATAAGTCCAGCAATAAGCCAATACTTAATAATTGATCTCTTTTCTGTATCAATATCTCTGGGCATGCTTAAAATTGCCACAATAACGCATATCATACCCACCAGCGAACTTATGTTCTGCAAAATATAGAATCGCACGTGTTCTACCCCAAACACCTCGGTATTAGCCAATAACCAAGGAATGCGATTTACAAAATAACCTGTACGGTGCGTAAAGGCATCCCAAAACAAATGACTACTGATACCAACCACAAGACAAACCAGTACTACCCATATATTTTCTCTTGCGTACGCAGGCCAGTTGAACTGTTTAAAGCGGGTTAACCTGCTTCTTAAGAAGCGCGGAAGATTATCTATCAAACTATCGCGTACCATTAGGTGATACACATAGGTTAATGCAAGGGCAATAGGCAAATCGAACCAGAAGATACCGGCAAACGTGTGTCCATATAAACCTAAGTTCTTCATGCGAATAAAATATTCGAAATCGGGTGTTATGCTGCCAATAACCAATGCAGTTAACGAAATCCACCGCCTAGGCAGAATTTTTGCGGGTATTATTGCAGCAGGGTGTGAGAAAGTAAAGGGCATGGCTATTATGCCTTAACCGCTTGTTGCCTGGTAAGGTCTTTAAATATGTCTTCCAGCTTCTTTTCTTCTTTGTGTATGGTAAGCACGGCCAGGTTGTGCTTTACAGCATAATTAAATATATCGGTGCGTATATCGCGCTCAGCAGTTACGTTTAATTGCAGTGTTCTGGGGCCAATTACAGTAATGGTGTTAACACCATCCACCTCTTTTAACGATGATATTTCGGGCTCTTTGTCAAACTCAATAGTAATTACTGCATACCCGCCTTCCAGGTTCTTGAGTTCTCGTGTAGGCTTATCAGCAACTATCTTGCCTTTGTTAATAATCACTACTCTATCGCACACGGCTTCTACCTCTTGCATAATATGGGTAGATAGAATAACGGTTTTCTCCTTACCTATCTGCACAATAAGGTTTCTTATTTCTTGCAACTGGTTCGGATCAAGCCCGCTGGTGGGCTCATCGAGTATAAGTACTTTAGGGTTATGTATAAGCGCTTGTGCAAGGCCCACACGTTGGCGATAACCCTTGGATAGTGCACTTATCTTTTTCTTTTGCTCAACCTGCAAGCCGGTCATTTCAATCATTTCAGCAACTCGCTTCTCGGGGTTCGCAATATGATGGAGCCCCGCAATAAAGGTCAGGTTCTCCTTTACATACATATCCAAATAAAGTGGATTGTGTTCTGCCAGGTAACCCACTTGCTGGCGTACTTCAAGCGATTGCTCCGAAACATCGTACCCACAAACGGTTGCCTTACCTGAAGTTTGTGGTAAAAAGCAGGTGATTATTTTCATCATAGTGCTTTTGCCGGCACCATTAGGGCCTAAAAAGCCAACGATCTCTCCGCTCTTAATATCGAACGAAACATCATCCAATGCTTTTTGAGTGCCGTATATTTTGGTAATGTGTTCTACAGAAACTGACATAGGACAAAGGTAGGATTATTTTAGCTTGACTATTTTTGTGTACCTTTATTCAACCCCATAGTTGTCAAGTCTATATTGTCGTCTTTCATGTGCTCCTAAAATTTTAACATGTGTTCTGGGAACATTTTTTAATAGCATTGTTTCATAATAGTCTTCAGAAAAGCTAGTATTCCAGGGTGCTAAACCCCAATATGCATCTGCTAAATCTTTCATCATTCCACAACCGCCATAAGAAACACCTCCAACTTCAAACTGGCTACCTCCGTGACCAGAATTGGGGTCAAGTTTTACTTTTGCATTAAATAGAACTTGCCAGGTTCCATTATTCAAAAGATCTCCGGTACTAAGATGCAATATTGAAACTGGAGTTAATTTTTCAAATTCCTCAACAGTTATATTTGGAAAATCAACTGACCTATAAAGGTATAAAGCACAGGTACATGGGGCACCTAAGACCTGTCCAATTGTATATGAATTATCTTTCAAAGGAATAGAAAATACGTCTCCAACTTCCCATTTCTTGGGTTTAGGTCTATTCTTTTTGGCAAAAGCAAATTCAGCTCTTAGTCCATTAACTACTAAATCAGGAAACTTGGCACGATTCTCTAGGGTAGATAACTCAAAGATGGCCAATACAGCCGAAATAATTGTTTCAATATTTGCGGTGGAAATAGAAACGAAGTCAGACTCATGGTTAATTGATGGTTTCGGCCGGACTAATTTGAGTTTTGCTTTTAGTAATTGAACGGCTTCACTTTGAAGTTCCGTCCCAAACAATTCTGCACAATCAGTAAATATTGAAAAGTACCCCTGATTCTCATCAGGAAGCGTTACCCGAATCGGACCTATTATTTTAACCCTTTCAATCATTTTACCATTTGTACAAAAATAGAAAAGGTCTCCATATGCAAAAAGAAACACTATATTCTTCAGAAAGTTTATCCTTCGGAGATTTAGAGAGGCTGGTAAATAAAAAAAGCCCGAGTATTTCTACTCGGGCTTAAAATTGGGCAACAACATACTCTCCCGCTTTGTGGGCAGTACCATCTGCGCTAACGGTCTTAACTTCTCTGTTCGGAATGGGAAGAGGTGAACCCCGCTGCTATAGTCACCCTAAATTGCAGTAGCATTACTGCTACAATAAGGAATAACGTATTGAAAAGAAAAAACACAATCTGATCCAACAGAAATGTAAAACAAATATCGAGTAAAAGTCTACGGGTTATTAGTACTACTCGGCTTTGTTATTACTAACTTTACACCTATAGCCTATCAACGTCATCATCTTTAACGACCCTTAAAAGAAATCTTATCTTGAGGTGGGCTTCGCGCTTAGATGCTTTCAGCGCTTATCCCTTCCGGACATAGCTACCCTGCGATGCAGCTGGCGCCACAGCAGGTACACTAGCGGTTCGTCCAACTCGGTCCTCTCGTACTAGAGTCAGCTCCTCTCAAATTTCTAACGCCCACAACAGATAGGGACCGAACTGTCTCACGACGTTCTGAACCCAGCTCGCGTGCCACTTTAATGAGCGAACAGCTCAACCCTTGGGACCTTCTTCAGCCCCAGGATGTGACGAGCCGACATCGAGGTGCCAAACCCCCCCGTCGATATGAGCTCTTGGGGAGGATCAGCCTGTTATCCCCGGCGTACCTTTTATCCTTTGAGCGATGGCCCTTCCATGCGGAACCACCGGATCACTATATCCGTCTTTCGACCCTGCTCGGCTTGTATGCCTCACAGTCAAGCACCCTTATGCTATTGCGCTCCACGTACGGTTACCAAGCGTACTGAGGGTACCTTTGAAAGCCTCCGATACTTTTTTGGAGGCGACCACCCCAGTCAAACTACCCACCAAACAATGTCTCTCATGGTTATGAGATTAGACTTCAAATAAACGAAAAGTGGTATTTCACTGACGACTCCACCACGGCTAGCGCCGCAGCTTCAAAGTCTCCCACCTATGCTACATATCATTCACCCAAAGACAATGTTAAGTTATAGTAAAGGTGCACGGGGTCTTTCCGTCCCGTTGCAGGGAACCGGCGTCTTCACCGGTATCACAATTTCACCGAGCTCGCGGTCGAGACAGCCTTCCAGTCGTTACACCATTCGTGCAGGTCGGAACTTACCCGACAAGGAATTTCGCTACCTTAGGACCGTTATAGTTACGGCCGCCGTTTACTGGGGCTTCGATTCAAAGCGTTGTATTGCTACTAACCTCTCCTCTTAACCTTCCAGCACCGGGCAGGTGTCAGGCCCTATACATCATCTTTCGATTTAGCAGAGCCCTGTGTTTTTGTTAAACAGTCGCTAGAAGCATTTAACTGCGCCCCTCATTGCTGAGGGGACCCTTTCTCCCGAAGTTACAGGGTTAAATTGCCTAGTTCCTTAACCGCGGCTCACTCGAGCACCTCAGGATACTCTCCTTGACTACCTGTGTCGGTTTGCGGTACGGGTGGCTGTTATCTGAAGCTTAGAGGTTTTTCTTGGAAGTCTGATTAGGGTAATTATCTGCTTGCCCGAAGGCTCACAGTACTATCGGCTTCAGCACAACCGGCGGATTTGCCTACCGGTCGTATACCTTTGCTTTTTAACCTCCTATTCCGTCAGGAGGCATACCTTTCACTACTCCGTCACCCCATCGCAATAAAGCCAGTATTGGAATATTAACCAATTATCCATCGACTTATCCATTCGGACTCGCCTTAGGCCCCGACTAACCCTGAATCGATTAACGTTGTTCAGGAAACCTTAGTCTATCGGTGTGCAGGTTTCTTGCCTGCATTATCGTTACTTATGCCTACATTTTCTTTTCCAGAAGCTCCAGCTTACCTAACAGTAAACCTTCAGCGCCGCTGGAATGCTCCCCTACCACTAATGCATTAAATGCATAGTCCATAGCTTCGGTAGTATATTTTATGCCCGTTTATCTTCCACGCCCAACCGCTCGACCAGTGAGCTGTTACGCACTCTTTAAATGAATGGCTGCTTCCAAGCAAACATCCTGGCTGTCAGTGCAGTCGAACCTCGTTAGATGCAACTTAATATACATTTTGGGACCTTAGCTGATGGTCTGGTTTGTTTGCCTCTCGTCCCAGGACCTTGGCGCCCAGAGACTCACTCCCAATCACATGTCGTAGCATTCGGAGTTTGTCAGGGTTCGGTAGGCGATGAAGCCCCCTAGCCCAATCAGTAGCTCTACCTCTACGACAATTCAATTGAGGCTGTTCCTAAAAACATTTCGGGGAGTACGAGCTATCTCTCAGTTTGATTAGCCTTTCACCCCTACCCACAGTTCATCCGAGAACTTTTCAACGTTCACCAGTTCGGACCTCCATCCTGTGTTACCAGAACTTCATCCTGACCATGGGTAGATCACAAAGTTTCGCGTCTACCCCCACTAACTATACGCCCAGTTAAGACTTGCTTTCGCTTCGGCTGACTTGCGTTAACGCAATTAACCTTGCTAGTGAGGAGTAACTCGTAGGCTCATTATGCAAAAGGCACGCTGTCATCCCTCCGTAGAAGGACTCCAACTGCTTGTAAGTGTCTGGTTTCAGGTTCTATTTCACTCCTTTGTTCAAGGTTCTTTTCGCCTTTCCTTCACAGTACTGGTTCGCTATCGGTATCTTATAAGTATTTAGCCTTACCGGATGGTGCCGGCAAATTCCCACAAGGCGTCTCCGACCCCGTGGTACTCAGGATACTACTAGGTAGCAAATAAAATTCGTGTACGGGGCTATCACCCTCTATGACGGTTTTTTCCAAAACCTTCCACTTTCTATTCACAGTCCACATTGTAGTCCTACAACCCCCTGTTGGCCGTAACCAACAAGGTTTGGGCTATTCCGCGTTCGCTCGCCACTACTTGCGGAATCACTTTTGTTTTCTCTTCCTCCGGGTACTTAGATGTTTCAGTTCTCCGGGTTTGCTTTAACGGCTTACGCCGCAATGATACTACTTCATAGTACCGGGTTTCCCCATTCAGAGGTCCACGGATCGAAGGTTATTCGGCACCTCCCCGTGGCTTATCGCAGCCTATCACGTCTTTCGTCGCCTATAAGATCCAAGGCATCCACCAGACACCCTTAAGTAACTTTTTAAACTAACATTTGTTTTACATTGATCTGTTGCGGATCAAATTGTATTTTTTCAATCAATATGTCAAAGAACGTGCGTTACACAACAACTGTGTAACGATTGTGGAGAATATCGGAGTCGAACCGATGACCCCCTGCTTGCAAAGCAGGTGCTCTAGCCAGCTGAGCTAATTCCCCAAATCGAGTTTCATTACTGCTACAGATACTTTATCTGTTGTAGTCCCGGGCAGAGTTGAACTGCCGACCCCTACATTATCAGTGTAGTGCTCTAACCAACTGAGCTACGGGACTGTATAGGTACGGCACTTTAATATTGGCCTTGCCTTATATTTGGTGCCCCATTACAATACCCCCGCTGCCCTAGGGTTACTGGGTATCTCGCGTTGGGAAAAATTGAAGAAAAAGAAATAGCGGCCAAACGAAACCTAAAATCGCTCTAAAAAGGAGGTATTCCAACCGCACCTTCCGGTACGGTTACCTTGTTACGACTTAGCCCCAGTCATTGATTTTACCTTAGGCGACGCCTTGCGGCAATCGACTTCAGGTACCCCCAACTTCCATGGCTTGACGGGCGGTGTGTACAAGGCCCGGGAACGTATTCACCGCGCCATTGCTGATGCGCGATTACTAGCGAATCCAACTTCAAGAGGTCGAATTGCAGACCTCTATCCGAACTGAGATCGACTTTAGAGATTAGCATCTTGTTACCAAGTAGCTGCCCGTTGTGTCGACCATTGTAGCACGTGTGTAGCCCTGGACGTAAGGGCCGTGATGACTTGACGTCGTCCCCACCTTCCTCTCTGCTTACGCAGGCAGTTTCATTAGAGTCCCCGGCATTACCCGCTGGCAACTAATGATAGGGGTTGCGCTCGTTACAGGACTTAACCCAACACCTCACGGCACGAGCTGACGACAGCCATGCAGCACCTAGTTTCGTGTCCTTTCGGAAAGATCCCTTTCAGGACCGGTCACTAACTTTCAAGCCCAGGTAAGGTTCCTCGCGTACCATCGAATTAAACCACATGCTCCTCCGCTTGTGCGGGCCCCCGTCAATTCCTTTGAGTTTCAACCTTGCGGTCGTACTCCCCAGGTGGAATACTTAACGCTTTCGCTTTGACACATGCTCTAACGAGCATACATCTAGTATTCAACGTTTACGGCGTGGACTACCAGGGTATCTAATCCTGTTTGATCCCCACGCTTTCGTGCCTCAGTGTCAGTTACAGTTTTGTGAGCTGCCTTCGCAATTGGTGTTCTGTGTCATATCTAAGCATTTCACCGCTACACGACACATTCCGCTCACATCAAATGTACTCAAGAATAACAGTATCAATGGCAGTTCTACAGTTAAGCTGCAGGTTTTCACCACTGACTTGTCATTCCACCTACGCACCCTTTAAACCCAGTGAATCCGGATAACGCTTGGATCCTCCGTATTACCGCGGCTGCTGGCACGGAGTTAGCCGATCCTTATTCTTACGGTACCATCAACCCCGGTAGAAACCAGGGATTTTTTCCCGTACAAAAGCAGTTTACAATCCATAGAACCTTCATCCTGCACGCGGCATGGCTGGTTCAGACTTGCGTCCATTGACCAATATTCCTTACTGCTGCCTCCCGTAGGAGTCGGGACCGTGTCTCAGTTCCCGTGTGGGGGTAAATCCTCTTAGAACCCCTACCCATCGTTGCCTTGGTGAGCCGTTACCTCGCCAACTAGCTAATGGGGCGCATGCTCATCCTTAACCGCCGGAGCTTTAATTGCAAAATGATGCCATTTCGCAGTGTTATGGTGTATTAATTCTGATTTCTCAAAGCTATTCACCAGTTAAGGGAAGATTGCATACGTGTTACGCACCCGTGCGCCGGTCGCCAGCGATGTATTGCTACACCCTGCTGCCCCTCGACTTGCATGTATTAGGCCTGCCGCTAGCGTTAATCCTGAGCCAGGATCAAACTCTCCATTGTGTGTTTGATCGTGTTTCGTCATTGCATATAGCAAGATCGAAAATTGACATATAATTTGACTAGGTTTCTCAAGTGCTCTTTTAGAATAAAACCTAAAAGAGATTGATGCCCGCTATTTCTATCTTCTCCAATACTTCAAAGAACTTTTTACTTTATATTTTATCTCTCTTTTACGAGAGAACTAATATGCTAAAAGAACAACCTTTATTTTCAAAAGGGCTGCAAAGATACATCTTTTTTTTAACCTGCAAGTTTTTTTAGAACTTTTTTTAAGAAATTTTTATCTTTCTTATTTGCTGGTTGCAGCTCGTTTTCGATAAGGTTTTAAAGAACGTTTTTTCAAAAGGGATGCAAATGTAGTGTTCTGTTTCATATCTCAATACTCTGCACTTCACAATTATTTAACAAAGAACGTAATGTGTTGATTTACAGCATAATAATTTTACAAGATTTTTCGATGATTTTGCAACACTACCATTTTCGGGTAGCAAAGCGTATGATAAATCATCTTCTAAAAGGCATGAAGTGCCTATCCTTACTAGGGTTGCACTATTGAATGCAATTAAACGCATCATTTATACCAAAAAACAACCATCTGCATTAGCTTATGTCTTATTTCCCCGTAAAATAGTGCTATAACCATTGTCGTTATTAGCCATTGGCCTATTCTTATGTAATTCCAAGTTGAGACAATAACCACTACTCCTGTAGAACTCAGAATTATAATTTGCACTTGTGAAATAGATAATCTACGTGCCGGATACAGCATTAATGCTGATGGTTTCGGGTTTTAGACCACGTTTATGTGGCATTCTCCTTTTACGTAATACGATAATTAAATAAAACAAATATGATTGAACTCTACTGTTTACGCATAAGTGGAAGATTCTAACAAACGCACTAATTTTTCTTCTGCTGTGCGTTTATTGTATCATTCTTCTCCTCCATACGCCACGACTGTAGCCAATAGGAACCAAGCAGGGCGCGGTGTGTAACTAATACCAATGTATAAAAACTATAGGTATGCAATTCGTGCATGTTGGCTATAAGTGCAGTCTTATCTGTTGTGTACAATGAATCTGCTTTACCCAGGAAATGATATTTAATTGTGTTGGGCTCACGTCCATCATGCGTTTGGCGGCCAATGTAGGCATCATCAATGGTACAACGTACGGTATCTGCCTTATTTTGTGTGGACACATATGCATTGTAATAATTAAATGGTGCAAGTAGTATAGTAGCGGCCATTAGTGTGCCTATTGCGGCTCCTGCCAGGCTTAAAACAAAATAGAATAATCTTTCTCCTACTGTGTGCAATGCAACATAACTCGCAATAAATTTTCTGAATCGCACTCCTGCAAGTGCTATGAACAGGGCTATCCAGCCCCAGGATCTTAAATACTCCGGGTAATTTATTATATCGCTGTGAGAATCTTTATAAAAATAAAAAACAATTATAATACCCGCCAACACAAGGTAGTTGCGCCATGTTAGCCTATTCGGGTCTTTTGTTTTAGTTGATTCTTTCACTTAATCAAAAATACAAAAAGCTATCTACCAATTTTTAATCGCTATGGTTAAGTTATTGTCTTTTTATATTCAACATATTCTTTAATCCCGGATATAGTTGTTTCATAATAAAGTCCCGAGCTTTTGTGGAATCAATGTTTCCGCCTAGTTTGTAATACATAATCTTTCCACTAGGATCTATTATAGTACTAGTTGGAAATCCCTCGCTAAAGTCTAAAATGTTGCAAGTAGTTTCTGACGCTGCTATAACAGGATAATGAATTTTATACTTCCGCTTTAATAATATCACTGTTTCCTTCGTTCCCAATGCAAATGATACAAACTCAAAATTTTTGTAATTCCTTAAACTATCATACATCTCATTTAAGCCTCCTAGTTCAGCCATGCATGGTTTGCAGCCATTGGCCCAAACATTTATGTAGACCACTTTACCTGCAAAATTGCTGTTGGTAATTACTCCACCGCCCGTATCTGATGAAAATGTCGGTAAACTACTACCCACCGGATTTTGCAGTATTCCCAGTGAATCACGCTTAACACCAATGCTATTTTGCGAATACGCACGCACTGCAAGGGCTAAGCCAACTATTATTATGGAATGCTTCATGCAACAACAAATACACTTCTACTGCCTCTATAATGCCTTAGTAAGGGAAAAGATACAGCCTCTGTCAGGTACAAATAAAAAAGCCCCGCATTGCTGCGGGGCTTTTTTGAAATACATATTGCTTTATTACTTCGCGTCTGCTTCCACAAGCTCTTTCTCTTGTTTGCTTTCCATGAGGCGTTGATATTCCTCCATAGAACCAACAATAAGCTTTTCGTATTCGCGTAAACCTGTACCAGCTGGTATTAAGTGTCCAACGATAACGTTTTCTTTCAAGCCTGCGAGGTAATCCACCTTTCCGCCGATAGCTGCTTCGTTCAACACCCTTACAGTTTCCTGGAATGATGCAGCCGAAATAAAGCTTTCTGTTTGCAGTGAAGCGCGGGTTATACCTTGTAGAATTGGGTTAGAAGTAGAAGGAATTGCATCCCTGAACTGAATTTGTTTGCTACCATCGCGTTTCAGGCGCATGTTCTCATCTCTCAACTTACGTGCGTTAACCAACTCACTTACCTTGTATGTGATGCTGTCTCCGGCGTCTGTAATAACTTTCTTGCCATACAGGTCGTCGTTAGCATTCATGAATTCCATCTTGGTAACCAATTGCCTTTCTAAGAAGTTGGTATCTCCCGGATCTTCAATTTCCACTTTTCTCATCATCTGGCGAACGATCACTTCAAAGTGCTTGTCGTTGATCTTCACACCTTGTAAACGGTATACTTCCTGAATTTCATTCACTAAGTATTCCTGTACTGCCGTAGGGCCTTTAATAGCCAATATGTCAGCAGGTGTTACAGCGCCATCAGATAATGGTTCACCGGTCTTCACAAAGTCGTTCTCTTGTACCAATATGTGTTTAGAAAGCGGAACCAAGTAGGTCTTTTTGTTACCATTCTTCGATTCTACCATAACCTCACGGTTACCTCTCTTAATCTTACCAAACGTAATTACACCATCTATTTCAGTAACAACAGCAGGGTTTGAAGGGTTACGAGCTTCGAACAACTCAGTTACCCTTGGCAGACCACCTGTAATATCACCCGATTTACCAGAGATACGAGGTATCTTAACCAAAATTTGTCCTGCTTCTACGCTGCTGCCATCGCCGGTAATAATGTGCGATCCAACAGGTATGTTGTATGATTTAAGGGTGTCTTTTCCTTTAACAACTTTAATGAGAGGGCTCTTGGTCTTATCCTTGCTTTCAATAATAACCTTCTCTTTAAAGCCTGTTTGTTCATCTGATTCTTCACGGAAAGTAACACCTTCTTCGATGTATTCGAATTCAGTTTTACCCGAGAATTCAGAGATAATAACAGCATTGTACGGATCCCAATCGCAAAGAAGTTCTCCGGCCTTAACCACAGCTTTATTCTTAACGTATAACTGAGAACCATAAGGAACGTTAGCAGTTGTCAATACCAATCCGGTATTCTTATCTACCACGCGTAATTCAGCAGAACGCGATATAACCGCTTCTACCTTATTACCATCAGCGCCCTTACGGGTTACTGTCCTTACTTCTTCCATTTCAACAATACCATCATACTTAGCTTCAATTTTTGATGAAGCAGAAATGTTTGATGCTGTACCACCTACGTGGAATGTACGGAGTGTAAGCTGTGTACCTGGCTCACCAATAGACTGAGCTGCAATTACACCAACTGTTTCACCTTTTTGTACAATTCTACCGGTAGAAAGGTTGCGACCGTAACATTTGGCGCAAACACCTGTTTTCATTTCGCAGGTAAGCACCGAACGGATCTCAACACTTTCAATAGGTGAGTTCTTAATCAAATCTGCATGTACTTCGGTAATCTCGTCACCTGCAGTTGCTAAAAGCTCGCCGGTTGCAGGATGGTGAACATCATGCAAACTAACACGGCCTAATATTTTATCATATAGAGTTTCTACAACTTCGTCATTCTTACGTAAGGTAGCTGCTGTAAGTCCGCGAAGGGTACCACAGTCAACACCGGTAATAATAACGTCTTGCGATACGTCAACCAAACGACGTGTTAAGTAACCGGCATCCGCTGTTTTCAGCGCTGTATCTGCCAATCCTTTACGTGCACCGTGAGTTGAAATAAAGTACTCAAGTATAGAAAGTCCTTCTTTAAAGTTCGATATAACCGGGTTTTCCACAATTTCCTGCATGGTAGCACCCGATTTTTGAGGCTTCGCCATCAGTCCACGCATACCAGAAAGCTGACGGATCTGTTCTTTCGAACCCCTCGCACCAGAATCTAACATCATGTAGATTGCGTTGAAACCTTGACGGTCACTGCTCAACTGATCCATTACCTTTTTGGTAATTTTCGAGTTGGTGTGTGTCCAAATATCAATAACCTGGTTATACCTTTCATTGTTGGTAATGAAACCCATGTTATAGTTATTCGATACTTCATCAATTTGACCCTTAGCATCCGCAATCATCTTCTCCTTATCAGCAGGGATGATAACGTCGTTCAGGTTAAATGATAAACCACCCTTGAACGCGTAATGGTAACCAATGTCCTTAATATCATCAAGGAACTTAGCTGTTTTAGCCATTCCTGCTGCTTTAAGTACTTCAGCAATAATATCACGCAAGTTCTTCTTGGTCAATAATTCATTTATAAAGCCCATTTCTTTAGGCACAACCTGGTTGAAGATAATTCTTCCAAGGCTGGTTTCAATGATCTTATCTACAAGTTGATCGTTTTCTCTTACAGTAGTTTTAACCCTAACGTGCGCATGAAGTTCTACTTTCTTTTCGTTGAAAGCAATAATTGCTTCTTCAGCAGAGTAGAATACAAGGCCTTCGCCAAGTACTTTCATGTCCTTAGTGCTTCTCTTCGATTTGGTAATGTAATACAAACCTAGTACCATATCCTGAGAAGGTACAGTGATAGGAGCACCGTTAGCAGGGTTCAGAATGTTGTGAGAAGCCAACATTAATAATTGCGCTTCTAACACAGCTGAGCTACCTAAAGGTAAGTGAACCGCCATTTGGTCACCGTCAAAGTCAGCGTTGAACGCTGTACATGTAAGCGGGTGCAACTGGATAGCTTTACCTTCTATAAGTTTAGGCTGGAACGCTTGTATTGATAAACGGTGCAATGTTGGAGCACGGTTAAGCAATACAGGGTGACCCTTAATTACGCTTTCTAAAATATCCCACACAGCAGCAACCTTGCGGTCAACCAGCTTACGTGCAGATTTAACAGTCTTAACAATACCCCTTTCAATGATCTTACAAACCACAAATGGCTTGAAGAGCTCTAATGCAACATCTTTTGGAAGTCCGCACTCGTGCAATTTTAATTCAGGGCCTACAACAATTACCGAACGTGCAGAATAGTCAACACGTTTACCGAGTAAGTTTTGGCGGAAACGTCCTTGCTTACCTTTTAAGCTGTCAGCAAGTGATTTAAGCGCGCGGTTCGATTCGGTTTTAGTAGCTGTTGATTTACGTGAGTTATCAAGTAATGCATCAACCGATTCCTGTAACATACGTTTTTCGTTACGTAAGATGATCTCAGGAGCTTTGATCTCGATGAGCCTTTTTAAACGGTTGTTACGTATAATTACACGACGGTATAAGTCATTCAAATCTGATGTAGCAAACCTGCCACCATCTAAAAGCACCAGTGGGCGCAATTCAGGCGGAATTACAGGCAACACTTTAAGCACCATCCACTCAGGGCGGTTCTCAACGTGTGTGTTAGCTCTACGGAACGCTTCAACAACTTGTAACCTCTTTAAGGCTTCGTTCTTACGTTGTTGTGCAGTTTCAGTATTTGCTTTGTGACGCAGTTCATACGCCAATGCTTCTAAGTCGATACGCTTTAACAGATCAAATAAAGCTTCACCACCCATCTTGGCAATGAACTTATTAGGATCGTTATCATCTAAGTGTTGGTTTTCTTTAGGAAGGGTATCGAGTAATCTCAAATATTCGTCTTCGCTAAGGAAATCCTGGTGCTTAATACCTTCTGATTCTTTAATACCGGCTTGAATAACGATATACTTTTCATAGTACACCACCATTTCAAGTTTCTTGGTAGAAAGGCCAAGGAGGTAACCAATTTTACTTGGTAAAGAACGTACATACCAAATGTGTGCTACAGGAACCACTAATGCAATGTGGCCCATACGCTCACGACGTACTTTTTTCTCTGTTACTTCAACACCGCAACGGTCGCAAATAATACCCTTATAACGAATGCGCTTGTATTTTCCGCAATGACATTCCCAATCCTTGGTAGGACCGAAAATACGTTCGCAGAACAAACCATCACGTTCAGGCTTGTATGTGCGGTAGTTAATAGTCTCAGGCTTTAAAACTTCACCGTGCGAACGGTTCAGCATCCTTTCTGGGGATGCTAAACTGATCGTTACTTTAGTAAAGTTACTCCTCTGTTTTTGTTCTCTGGAAGAAGCCATATTTTTATTTAGTTTTTAAAGTTTTAAAGTTTCTAAAGTTTAAAGTTCTTTATGAACTTTCAGCTTTATGAACTTTCTACTCAATTAGTCCATTTTAATTTCAAGGCCCAGACCATGCAATTCATGCAACAATACGTTGAATGATTCTGGTATACCCGGTGTAGGAAGGTTTTCACCTTTTACAATTGCCTCGTAACTCTTGGCACGGCCCACTACATCATCCGCTTTAATGGTAAGCATTTCCTGCAGGATGTGTGATGCTCCGAAGGCTTCAAGCGCCCATACTTCCATTTCACCAAAACGCTGACCACCAAATTGTGCTTTACCACCCAATGGTTGTTGTGTAATAAGTGAGTATGGACCGATAGAACGTGCGTGCATCTTATCGTCAACCATGTGTGCAAGTTTCAGCATGTATATAATACCTACTGTTGCAGGTTGGTCAAAACGTTCGCCTGTTCCACCATCGTGTAAGTATGTGCTACCAAATGGAGGTATGCCCGCTTTCTCAGTGTATTCGCTGATTTGATCTAAGGTAGCGCCATCGAAGATAGGGGTTGCAAATTTAACACCTAACTTTTCTCCGGCCCAGCCTAATACGGTTTCGTATATCTGACCAAGGTTCATACGCGAAGGTACACCCAGTGGGTTGAGTACTATATCAACCGGTGTTCCATCTTCAAGGAACGGCATGTCTTCTTCACGTACAATACGTGCAACAACACCCTTGTTACCGTGACGGCCCGCCATCTTATCACCCACTCTCAGCTTACGCTTTTGAGCAAGGTAAACTTTAGATATTTGGTTTACACCTGATGGTAATTCATCACCAACGGTTATAGCAAACTTCTGACGTTTGTTAATACCAAGCAATTCGTTGTATGCAAGGGTATAGTTATGTATTATTTGTTCAATAACAGCATTCTTATCCTTGTCATGTGTCCAACGCTTAGGGTTAACTTCGTTGTAGTTTACCTTTTCAAGTATCTTTTGTGTGTACTTAGTTCCCTTAGGAAT
>JABDHI010000006.1 GCA_013285655.1 Bacteroidota bacterium | reverse complement strand
GCTTTGTACCAAAGCGCCGCTTATTTTACCCTTAGATGGGTCGTAAGGGAACATAGCCATTTTCATCCCCATCATTTCTACAGGATTTGTTTTGATTTCCAAAATGGTTTCATAAAATTTTGAGGCTCTTTTAATATCATTAACCGATATATCAAACCAGTTAATTGCATTTGTTTCTGAACTCATTTTCTTTTCCATGAATTTTGTTTTAAAATTTAGGCAAAGTAACAGAAGTTGTATTTTTTAGCATTGTAAAAAAGGGAAATCCCTAAAAATTATCTCCAAAATCGTTATTCATATTTGAATACTGCATTGGCGTGTGACCTGTATACCGCTTGAATTCTTTTATAAAATGAGATTGGTCGTAATACAGCTCTAAAAATGCATGGGCATCTGATTTAAGAGACTCAGCATTTGCCAAATGTTTATAAAACCGTTGAAAGCGGACAATAGTAGCGTACGTTTTTGGAGAAATACCCAAATGATCTTTAAATAATAAGTCTATATATCTTTTTGTATATCCCGTTTTCTTTTCAAGTTCCTTAATAGAAGCAAGGCCATGTGATGATGAAATAAAATGAACTGAGTAATCAATAATAGAGCTATATCTGTTTTCCTCTTTAAGTTGCGCCATCAAAAAATCCTGGATTATCTTTACCTTTTGCAAAGGGTCTTCCTCATTCATCATTTTTTGCACTAACATACTGCCATCTTTCCCATAAAGCTCAGAAAAGCTGAATACATTATTTGTTATTTCATACATCGGGTTATTTAGAAACCTATATGCTCCAGCCGTGGTTAATTCTATTCCAATTGAGCCGGTGGCGCCTTTTGGAGTTCCAAGAGTCACTGGTTCATCCCTAATTCCGATGAAGCAAATGTCTCCTTCTTTGCAAATGGCTGTTTTTTGCTTGTCAGTTGTAGTTAAAGTATTTGTATAAGGTACAATAATCTTCGGCTTTGCATTGGGTGCAATAAGTGTGCCATGATTAACAAGCCCCATACTATTCTCAAAAATCCATATCTTGGCAATATAGGGCTTTAGTTCCGGGCTGGGCTTAATGAATTCAAATTTCATTTTCAGTTGTAGCTTAGCAAAAGATTGAAACTCAAATTTAATAAATCAAATGATGTTATAAGCTATAGGCAATTGCCTCTATATTATGCTCAATCTTATAGTATAGTGAGACCATGGCCCCGCAAACCGGAGACTTGCGTGCAAGTATCGTCAAGTTTAAAACCTAACCTTTTATCAGAATAAGTTATTTAGGCTAAACTTGTGGGAGCACGGGATCTTTTTTCTCTGTGGGTTTGTTTATAGGTAATGTAAAATAGAAAGATGAGCCCTGGCCCTCCTCGCTTTCAACCCATATTTCTCCGCCGTTTCTTTCCAAAAAGCCCTTTACCAATAACAAACCTATGCCGGCGCCCTTATTGTCTTCCCTGGCTTTTGAAAGAGAACTTACCTGTGGCGCAAAAAGCTTGTCTTGTATCTCCTTCGACATACCAATACCTGTATCTTTTATTTCAATTATAATTTTATCATCGCTTTCTTTAGCGGTAACCCTAACGTGTCCTCCGTCGTTAGAATGCTTTATAGCATTAGAAACGATATTCTGAATTATAGACAATAACATTTTTTCATCTGCAAACACAGTAGTATTCTCTTCTATTTCGTGATGCAGGTTTATGGTCTTAACAGATGCAGTTTCTTTTAACATTGCAAATACCCGCTGCACATAATGGGTAAGTTCAATTTTAGTTGGGGTAAATGCATCAGCGGCATATTTTATCCTTGCCCATTCCACCAAATAATCTAACATATTCAACTCATTAACGCTTGCTTTGTGAAGTTCTTCCAATAACTCCTTTGCTACCTCAGGTTTTACTGTATCAAAATTCTTTTTCAGATATTCAGCACCCGCAATAATGCCTGCCAAAGGGCTTCTTAAATCGTGAGACAGGATAGCAAGTATACCTTCTTTGTGCGTGTTCAGTTCTTCAAGTTCTTTGGTATATTTCTTTATTGCGTCTTCAGTTCTTTTTCTAATTGTTATATCCCTCAATATTTTAACGTACCCTATAACTTCATCCTTATCATTTTTTAACGGAAACACTAAACCATCTGCATAAAAGGTTGTCCCATCTTTACACAAATGCCATCTTATATCAACAGATCTTCCCGATTTTAAAGCCTTGTCAATTTCATCTTTCGGAATATTCGCTTTTCTATCCTCTTCGGTAAAAATTGTTTCAAAGGGCCTACCAACCATCTCATCCGTTTCGTATTGAAATATTTTTGTTGCTCCCGAATTCCAACTATTTATATTCAATTCTGTATCAACTGTAAAAATGGAGTAGTCCTGCAAACTATCTATTATTTGGCTGTAAAATTCTGCCGTCGGTACATATCTCTCTTTAAGAATTTTATGACTAGTCTCTTCGTTACTCATTGCAGTAAGTTAATTAAAAACGGTTTGTTTAAGCATACAATAATACCCTTATTATTGAACGGTATTACATATACCGCCGTGGCACGAGTACTAGTGCCTGTAAATGAGCAATAGATAAAGAAATTATAACTAACTAATCTTTAGGCAAGAATTGAGGATTCCACAACACTTCCCACAAATGCCCATCCGGGTCTTGAAAGTAACCATGATATCCGCCCCAAAAAGCTTTTTGTGCAGGTTTAGTGATCTTTGCTCCTGCCCTTTTTGCTAAAGCCATTATAGTATCCAGATATTAAAGTATTTGGCTTCTTCACACGTCTTTATAATGAGCATATTAAAGTTGCTGAAGAAGTTTTATTATGAAGAAAAAGATCTCAGACATAGGTATTTCGGTATTAGACCTGGCATTGGTGTTAGATGGCAAATCGATTGCCTATACATTTGCCAACAGTGCAGACCTTGCCAAGCATGTGGAAAAGTGGGGCTACAAAAGATATTGGCTGGCAGAACACCATAACATGGAAGGGGTTGCCAGTTCGGCTACATCTGTACTTATAGGGCAAATTGCATCGCAAACATCTACTATACGGGTTGGTTCGGGTGGTGTTATGTTACCTAACCATGCACCATTAATTATTGCCGAACAATTTGGCACACTGGAAACCCTTTATCCCGGCCGTATTGATCTGGGCCTGGGCCGTGCACCGGGTACAGACCAACTGACAACTATGGCACTCAGGCGAGACCAAAGAGCCGCAATGGAGTTTCCTGAAAACGTAAAAGAATTACAGGGATACTTGTCTGCCTCCAATAAAAATAGTCGTGTAAGGGCATTCCCCGGCGAGGGATTAGATATACCCATTTGGATATTAGGCTCAAGTACCGATAGTGCACACCTGGCCGCAGCTTTGGGTTTACCTTATGCTTTTGCGAGTCACTTTGCACCTACCCAACTGCACCAGGCGCTGGCCATTTATCACCAGCACTTTCAGCCTTCTGCACAATTAAAAGAACCTTACGCCATGGCATGTGTTGGCGCAATAGCCGCAGATACGGATGAAATAGCCGACAAACTGGCAACTTCCTATAAAAGGCTTTATTTGGGTATTATTACCGGGCAGCGCGAAAAACTTAAACCTCCTGTTGAGCCGAATGAATTTTACATTGACCCTCTTCAGCAAGCAGCCCTTGAACAAATGACGACATACTCACTTATAGGTGGCCCTGAAAAGGTGTATACTAAAATTCAAAAGTTTTTAGATGAAACACAGGTAGATGAGATCATGATCACTTCTCCGATTTATGACCATGCAGCAAGGCTTCATTCGTATGAGATCATCAGCGATTTAAAGAAAAGATGATCACAGCAATGGGTGCTTTTTAATGAAACTTTGTCCCCTTCTTCATCATATCCAGGATCACCTTCATTCGTTTTAGCCGTGTTTCCTCTGTCTTTGCAGTTTGCAGCCTGAAGCCAATGCTAAACAGATTGGTTTTATTAAGGGTCTTGAAAAAGGCTTCGGCCTTTTTGTTTTTGCTAAGCTCCTTCAAGAAATCTTCGGGTATCGTCATTTTACTGGCTGAGGAATACGCTTTATCCCATCTGCCATCCGCTTTAGCTTCCTCTACTACCTTAATTCCTGCAGGCTTCATCTTCCCGGCTTTGGTAAGCCGCTCAATATGCTCCGTATTTACCTTCGACCATATACTCTTTGCTCTCCGCGGAGTAAATTTTTGAAGAAAGGATTGCCCATCATTACTCTTCTTTTGCCCATCTATCCATCCATAGCAAAGGGCCACATCAAGCGCTTCTGCATAGGTCACAGTCTTACACCCTGAATCTTTTTTGAATATTTTAAGCCAAAGACCATTCGAATTTGCGTGATTCTTAACGAGCCACAATTCCCATTCCTTATCAGAAGTAAAACCAAGTATCGGTATTTCAGCTTTGTTTGGCATTGTGTTACTTATCCTCACATTTATTCCGCGCTAAACTTGCGAGAGTGTGGGGTTATTTATTAATGAGTAGCTTGCCATTAGCAAGTTCAGTACCGCTGTTGGATATCATTTTGTAAAAATAAACACCGCTTGGTTGTTCACTTATATCAATCGATAACGCAGAATGTGGATTAAATATTTTTTTTGAATATATCTTTTGCCCGAATGTACTGTAAACTGAAAGTTCACTATTCATTATATATTGTGCATCGTTAATTGTAAAATTGAATACACCAGTACTTGGGTTGGGATAGGCTATTGCATTAAATGGCTTTATAATTGCGTTTATTCCAACTGTGGTATCAAGTTTAACAATAAAACATGTACTATCTATACAGCCGAGAGAGTCGGTAGCTTTAATGCAATAATTACCCGGGCATAATTTTCCTATAGAATCAGTTGTTGCCCCTCCTGCCCAATAATAACTATACGGTGGTGTACCGCCCTGGCAATTAACCAAAATACTTCCATTACAATTGCTAAGCTGAGTTTCTAATACATAATGTGGTATTAAAAAAAATAGAGAAGGTTGAGTAATAGTAGCAAAAGTGTCAGCCTTACATCCGTTTGAATCGGTTACGGTTACCGTGTATGTTCCTGCCGCTAACTTATTGGCCATCGAATTTACTCCACCGTAAGGAGCCCATGAATAGGTAAAGGGGCCTGTTCCTCCACTAACATTTGCAATAGCAGTTGCACTACTATCACCATGACATAATATTTTTGAAGTATTAATAATTGCCCCAAGTGTACCGCTGTCTTTAATAGTAAAGCTTTCATGTTTGATGCAGCCCAATGAATCGGTTATGGCACAGGTATAATAACCTACTGCTAACCCGCTTGCCATTGAACCACTACCCCCGCTTGGTATCCAGCTATACATATAAGGAGGTATACCGCCTGACACACTTACACTGGCAACTCCGCTATTAACCTTACATGCAGACAAGATAGTAGAATTGTTTATTGCAATAGGTGAAGGCTGTACAATTTTAATAGAATCAATTAGTTGGTAATTGTTCCTGTCTCTGGCAGTTACAGTATACATTCCTACAGGCAGTCCATTAATGGTATCAGCCACAATATTATTGGGAGACCAGGTGTAAGTATATGGTGGGTTACCGAATGATACATTCATGCTGGCAGATCCTGTACTATCGCCATAACATTTAATTGGAGCAATTTTATAAACTGTGTCTTTAGGCAATTTGTAATTAAAAACCGTGCCCCAACCCCCGTTATCAGAATTCACTGAAGTTCCATAAATATTATTTCCTGAAAGGATAATAGAATTATTAGTAAATACATTTGGAGGCAAATCCAGTAATTCGGTATATCCCGTACCACTGCTGTCAATAGAAAAAACAGCATTCACTCCTTGCCCATATAATGTGCTGCCAGAAAGCACTAAGGAACCTGTAGGATAGTATTCATTTCCATCTTTAGTAATAATACTATATATGTTTTTATAATTTCCACCCGCTGTATCCATCGAAAATACATATCCAACATTATTAGTACCACCCGAAGTTGAGACACCGTACATTTTACTACCCGATATAACCAATGAGTTGATTCCTGCCAGCCTGCCATTTAATGAATCGCAATCATACAGATCTTTATAATTATTCCCATTGGCATCAATAGAAAATATACTGCCATAGCCCATAGTTCCGCCGGAGCGTGAAATACCGTAAAACTTTCCGCCTGCTTGTGTCAACCCTCCAGACTGAGAGCCATATCCACCAGCAGGGAAGCTATGAATCGTTTTATATCCTGTTCCATTAGTATCAATAGAGAAAATGATTTCGCTATACACAGCAGGATATTGATATTGCCCTAGCATTCCAAACAAATACCCATTTGATAAAGTCATAAAATTACCAGGTTGAGTAGAGCTGTTAAAATCATACATATCTTTATAGCCTACGCCATTGGTGTCAATAGAAAAGATACATCCATACTTATATTTGCCACCCTGCCCGGTCATTCCATATAATTTATAGCCAATAACATTCAATGTAGTACCGGAATAGCCACCATTTGTATCATTAAAATCAAGTATTTTCTTATAGTTACTGCCATCAGTATGAATGGAGAATATGCAACCATATCCATATGCTCCGCCTTCCCATGTAGTACCATACAACACATTATTAGAAATAGCAACGCCAGCCTCAGGGGTTTCACCATTGGTGCCCGACAGGGTATATAAAACAGGATACTGAGCTTTAGCCAATAATCCTGCAAACAATAAAAGAATTAATAAAAAGTGGTTTTTCATATTCTAAAAGTTAGTTTTAAGTAAGTAGTTCGATATTCTTTAATAAATATAGTCCATTTTTAGTAACCAGCGTTACCCTATAGAATTAAGGTTTTTCATATGGCTCATATCCAAGCCTTTTTGTTTTTGTAACTCTTATAAAAAACATAAACGATAAGTAGAAACAGTGAACTACTTCAAAGACCTCAAATAAACCACCGCGAACACCAACACAATTGCAATGTTGGCAAGCAGCCTTTCCCGGAAATTATCTTTGAAGAAAAGAAAATCAACAGCGACTACCACAGCTACCATTACAACAACGAAGACGATATATACCCACAAAGAATATTTGCGCATTCTACTTCTTCGCCTCTACTAAACCACGGTTCTCAAGCATAGGCTGAATATTGGCATCGCGGCCCATAAAGTTATGGTACATCTCCTTCAGGTCCTCAGTATTTGCACGCGATAATACCATATCGCGGAAACGCTGACCGTTTTCACGGGTAAGGCCACCATGTTCTTTAAACCAAGCAAACGCATCATCATCCAGCATCTCGGTCCAGGTGTAAGCGTAGTAACCTGCCGCATATCCGTTAGCCCAAATGTGCAGGAAGTAACTGCTACGGTAACGTGTAGGTACCTGTGGCAGATCGAGGTGCGTGTTGCGCAAAGCTTCAGCTTCAAATTTGTCTACATCTTGTATAGGGGTGCCGGGTGCAATTGTGTGCCATTGCATATCGAGGTCGGCAGCGGCAAGTATTTCGGTTAAGCTATAGCCCTGGTTAAAGGTGGCAGCTTTCTTTATTTTATCTACCAGCTCTTGCGGCATAGGCTCACCGGTTTTGTAATTTTTGGCATAGTTCTTAAATATATCAGGGTACGATGCCCAATGCTCGTTGAACTGCGAAGGGAACTCAACAAAATCTCGCGCGGTAGATGTACCCGAAATGCTTGGGTACGTTACGTTCGAGAACATACCATGCAGTGCGTGGCCAAATTCGTGGAACATAGTAGTTACATCGCCAAAGCTTATGAGCGCAGGTTGACCGTCGGCAGGTTTGGTAAAGTTGCAAATGTTATATACTACCGGTTTTGTACCCAGTAACTTCGATTGGCCAACCATATTGTCCATCCAGGCTCCGCCGTTTTTGTTGTCGCGTTTAAAATAATCGCAATAGAAAAGCGCCATCGAACTGCCATCTTTATCTATCACTTCAAAAACCCGTACATCTTTATTATATACAGCTATGTCTTTGCGTTCTTTAAAGGTAATGCCATAAAGCTGGGTAGCGGCATAAAACACACCATTCTTCAATACGCTATCCAGTTCAAAATAAGGCTTCACCTGGCTTTCATCTAAATCATACCTGGCCTTGCGCACCTGTTCGGCATAAAAATTCCAATCCCATGGTTCTAATTTAAAGCCGCCTTTTTGCGAATCAATTACTTTCTGTATATCGGCTGCTTCTACTTTTGCTTTAGCTGTTGCAGCAGGTATCAATTGGTTAAGGAACTGCTCTACAGCATCTACATTTTTTGCCATTTGGTTTACCAGTGTCCATGCAGCATAGTTAGGGTAGCCCAACAGCTTAGCCTTTTGTGCACGTATTAATGCAATGCGGGTAATGGTAGCGCGGGTATCATTCGAATCGCCTTTTTCGGCGCGTGTCCACGATGCTTCAAAAAGCTTTTGACGTGTAGCACGTACGGTTAACGATTGCAATGCAGGTTGCTGTGTGGTATTCTGAATCTTTATCATCCACTTTCCTTCTTGTCCGTTGGCCTTAGCTGCTGCAGCTGCTGCGTCAATTTCCCCATCGCTTAAGCCTGCCAGTTCAGCCTTATCACTAACTACCAAGGCTGCTCCTTTAGCGGCACCCAATAACTGGTTAGCAAATTTTGCACTCAGGCTCGCTTCTTCCGAATTGATCTTTTTTAAACTGTCCTTTGCTTGATCACTCAGGTTAGCGCCCGATAACACAAACTTTTGGTAATAATATTCAACCAACCGTTTCGATTCAGCATCCAGTTTCAAATCCTCTCTCTTATTGTAAATAGCCTCAACACGTTTAAATAATTTCGAATTCAGGAAAATGGCATCTTCAGCACCGGAAAGCTCAGGCGCTACTTCTTCTGATACCTTTTGTAATGTAGGGTTGGTGTTAGCACCCGTTAACAGGCCAAATACACCATTAACACGGTGCAGCATCTGCCCGCTTTTTTCCATAGCCACAAATACATTTTCGAACGTAGGTGCAGCAGAATCGTTAGCTATCTTTTCTATTTCTGCAAGTTGTTGCTTTATACCTTCTTCAATAGCAGGCTTAAAATCAGCATCTTTTATTTTACTAAAATCGGCTGTTTGAAATGGTAATGTGCTGGGGTTTATAAATGGGTTGTTCGATAGCATAGAATCGGTATTTGTTGCGGCCGGCTTATCGGTGTTCTTACATGATGAAAATGCCACTACGGCCATTAAGGTTAAAGCTGAATATATTTTCATAAAATATTTAAATTATGTTTTGCGGATACTATGTAATAAGATTGAGGTAATATTTGAATAATATGCCGGCAAATATATTGAATATACTATTATGCTTGGGCCTACCCCTATGCCTACAGAATAAAGGCAAAAAAGCCCCACTGGCGTTAAACTGAATTTGTTTCATTTTTTTATTCACAAATTCTATTCATAGTTCGTTGCACGTAGCATGCAGAGTACCAGACTTTTGCAGTATTATTAGGCTATACAAGGCTATTGCATAACCTGTTTTTAACAATTATATAAACCCTTTACCACCACTTTTTAAATTAATATTGCGGCCGCTTTATGATATTGACCACCAATAATAGAATTACACCTTGGTAGTTTTATAGGAATGTAATTTTCATGAACAAGAGAAGGGGCTTATTAGTATAAAAACGCAGGAATTTTACATTACATGAATCAGGAACTTAACAACTTATCGTCTGTTCAAAAAGGAATTTTCTTTTCACAGGTCAAATTTCCGGACTCGGCACAATATAATATTGGCGGCTATTCGTTAGTAATTGGCCAGCTTGATGTGGTAACGCTTATTGAGTGTATAAAGCAGCAGCTTGAACTTAGTGATGTATTGCACAACAGGGGCACACTGTTTGGCAACGAAAAAACTAAAATAAAGGCCAACGAGTTTGATATAGAATATTTCGACCACTCTGGCAGGCCCGATGCCGATGCCTACTGCCAGGACTGGATGAACAAGGACATCCGGAAAAAGATTGACTTTCACCAGGACCTGTTGAAGGTGAGGATACTGAAACCCTGCGAAGAAAAATACTATGTGTACTTCAACATACACCACATTTTATTCGATGGGTTTTCAATAAATATTTTCGTTGAAAAATTCCTTGAAGTTTATTCTAAGCGCGTACAAAACGCCGAGGAAAAGCTGCTTCCACAAAGCTTTAAGTATTCTGATTTTGTGGAAGATGAAAATGCCTATAAATTATCTGAGCAATATAAAACGGATGAACTATTCTGGAAGAACAAGTTTGAAAACCTGGATACCGACAGGGCTTTTGAATCGTGTTTACAGTTAAGTGCCAGCGATCAATCTTTCAGGTCGGTAAGGAAGGAACTAGCCCTGCCCAGGGAAACCTTTGTGAACATACAAAACTTTTGCACCCAGAATAAAGTTACGGTGTTACACTACTTTGTGGGTATAATTGGCCTTTTAAATAAGCTGTATAACAACAATGAGTTTATCATCAGCCTGCCTATTTTTAACCGCGATAACATCCGCTTTAAGAATACCACAGGTACTTTTGTTAAAGCCCTACCCTTCCCTGTTCCATCGTTTGGCGATACTTCTTTCTTAGACATATTGCTTCAAATAAAGAATGACTTAAACACCTGCTACAGGCATAAAAAATTCCCGATCATCGAATTGTATTCTGAACTGAATGTGATAAAGAAACAGCCCAACATTTTGTTCTCGTATCAAAAGAATACGTACGTAAAAATGCTGAACGCCTTTTCGTCTGATATGACCTTTTTGCATAACGGCGAGCAGCAGGAAGATCTTCAGTTCCACTTGCTGGAATATAAGGAAGAGGGCGACCTGACCATTGCTATTGATTATAAAGAAGATTCGTTTTCCGACCAGGTTATAAACAACCTGATAACACATTTTAATACCCTGGTGAATACACAATATACCCAGGCACACCTAAATGTAAACGCCATTGAAGTTACAAGTAAGGCAGAACGAGATGAGATACTGGAAGGGTTCAATAACACTGGCGTAGCTTACCATAATGATAAAACGGTTGTTGATCTGTTTGAAGAGCAGGTAAAAAAGATACCCGATACCACAGCTGTTGTATTTGAAGACAGAACACTTACTTACAAAGAATTGAATGAAACCGCCAACCGCCTGGCAAGATACATACAACAGAATACAGGAATTAAAACCGGAGAGAGCATTGGCGTATTAGCCGATCGTTCTGAATGGTCGGTGATAAGTATGATAGCCATAATGAAACTTGGCTGCCTGTATGTGCCTATAGATAAGCTGTTGCCTGAAAAACGTATCGACCACATTATTAAAGACAGCAAGGCAAAGGTATTGCTGGTTAATGAAGCAAGCACAACAGCATCTACCAATAATATACCCTGCATTACTATAACAGAGATAGCAGAACAGTTAAAGAAATTAGATGCATCAAATATTGGGCTTACCAATTTGAGCCAATGCGCCTCGGTTATTATTTACACTTCGGGTTCAACAGGTAATTCAAAGGGGATAGAACAGACGCATACCATGTTGTGTAATTTAATTAGTTGGGAAAAGAACAAATCGGGATTACTTACGGGGCAAAAATATTTGCAGTTCTCTTCCTTTAGTTTCGATATGTCGCTTATTGAAACCTATTATGCACTTACCACCGGCGGAGAGCTATACGTGGCAAGTGAAACCTTACGTAAAAATTTCTTAGAGCTTAAGGAGTACATTATAAAGAACAAAATAGCATCCATCTCAATGCCTTGTGCGGCATTAGAAGGCATGTTTAGCGAAGTGGGATTTCACGAATCGGAAGAGAACCATATTAAAGAGATCATTTCGGCAGGAGAGCAGTTATATGTAAGCGGTGCCTTGCGTACCTTTCTGCATAAAAATCCTTCGGTAAAAATATTCAACTGGTACGGCCCTTCAGAAACCCACGTGGTAACGGGCGTTACACATAGTTTTTCGAATGGCGATATACCCATAAAGCCTACCATTGGCAAACCCATATCGAATACAGAAATCTATATTCTCGATAAAGAAAAAAGATTGTTACCGAAAGGTGTAAGCGGCGAAATATGCATTGGTGGCGATGGCCTGGCACATGGCTATTTAAACCGCCCCGAATTAACAGCGGAGAAATTTGTTTCGAACCCATTTAAGCCAGGCGAACGCATGTATAAAACAGGCGATATAGGAAGATGGCTGAATGATGGAAGTATTGATTTTATTGGGCGTAAAGATGACCAGGTAAAAATAAGGGGCTACAGAATAGAATTAGGGGAAGTAGAAACTGTGTTGCGAAATGTAAAGAACATTGATGATGCGGTAGTAATAACCCGTGAGGATGCTTCGGGAGAGAAACAACTGGTGGCATACTTTGTAAGCAAAAATGAAATTGCAATAAGTGATCTTCGTGAGGCATTGGGTAAGCTATTGCCTTCGTACATGGTACCGGCCTATTTTATGCAGCTGGAGGTAATGCCCTTAACCAGCAATGGAAAGATAAATAGGAAATCATTGCCCGATCCGCAATGGTCGGCTATGGGTAAAGCGGTGGAACATATTGCACCACGAAATGAAACTGAAGAAAGGCTTGCAGAAATATGGGCCGAGGTACTGGCTATAGAAAAAGAAAAGATTGGCGTAAAAGATGATTTTTTTGATTGGGGAGGACACAGTTTAAAAGCCATGCGCCTGGTTACCCATATATATAAGAACATTGGTGTAAAAATAGATCTGAAGGATCTGTTCTCCAACACAACATTAGAAGAGCAGGCAACTTTAATTTCATCGAAACGGAAAACCATACACATTGAAATAAAACCTGTAGAGAAACAACAGAACTACCTTTTATCATCTTCACAGCGCCGCATATGGGTACTGAGCCAGTTTAAGGAAGGTAATGTGGCTTACAATATGGCTGGCGTGTATGTGTTAGATGGTGAGTTGAAGAAAGAAGAACTGGAAAGGTCGTTCCGCACACTGATACGCAGGCATGAATCGTTGCGGACCATATTTAAAGAAGATGTTAGTACAGGAGAAATAAGGCAATGGATAAAGCCTGAGGAAGAGGAGTTCTTTACCTTGCGGTTTGAAGACTTGCGTAACCGTGCATGGCAGGACGAAGAGGTAAAACAGAAAGTTGAGAAAGAAATGCAGGATCCGTTTGACCTGGAGAATGGACCACTGGTAAGAGCATGCCTGTTGCGAATTGCAGATAATAAATATGTGTTCAACTACACCATGCATCACATTATTGGCGATGGTTGGTCGATGGGTATTTTGGTGAAAGAACTGCTTAGCTTATATAATGCATATGCTAAAGGAGAAGAGCCAGTAATGAAACCATTAAAGCTGCAATACAAGGACTATGCAGCGTGGCAAAGGGAACAATTGGTGGGCAACAGCCTGAATGAACACAAAGCATACTGGCTTGAACAATTTACAAGTGATATACCAACCCTGGAAATGCCGGGTGACAAGCCCAGGCCTGCGGTAAAAACATACAACGGCGCCATAATTAAAAAAGTAATAGCACGTGATGCTGTCGGCAAGCTTAAAGTAATTACACAAAAAGAAGGCGGCACTTTATTTATGGGTCTGCTTGCAATAGTTAATGCTATACTATACCGCTACACCGGGCAGGAAGACATAATAATTGGCAGCCCAATAGCAGGAAGAGAACACATTGATATAGAAGACCAGATAGGTTTTTATGTAAACACACTGGCACTACGCACCCGTTTTAGTGGTGAAGATAGTTACAAGCAGTTGTTGGATAATGTAATACGTACATCTATAAATGCGTATGAACACCACGTGTACCCGTTCGATGAACTGGTGGATGATCTGAAGCTTCACCGCGGCGTTAGCCGTAGTGCTTTGTTTGATGTAATGGTAGTATTGCAAAACAACGCCATGAGCGAACACATGATAGCAGAGCAAACAGTTGGCAATGCCAAACTGAGCGCCTACCCTGTTGTTAGAAGCGTGGTAAGCAAGTTCGACCTTACCTTTAATTTTGCGGAAGTGAAGAAAGAGCTTCACATGGCGATAGAATACAACACCGACATTTATAAAAAAGAAACCGTAGAAAGATTAGCAGGTCATTTTGCGCAGATGATGGAGTCGGTTACTGTTCACCCTGAACAGCTTATTAAGGAAATAGATTATGTTACCGCACCTGAAAAACACGAACTGCTGTCGGACTTTAATAATACTGAAGCAGTCTACCCTAAAGACAAAACCCTAGTTGATCTGTTTGAGGGACAGGTAAAAAAAACGCCGGATAATGTTGCCCTGGTATTTAATGGAAATGCCTTAACTTACAGCGAGCTGAATGAACGTGCAAATTCGTTAGCATGTTATTTAAGGGAATGCTACAGTATTAAGCCTGAAGATACCATTTGCATTAAGTTAGATAGAAGTGAATGGATGATAGTAGCCATACTGGGTGTATTAAAGAGTGGCGGGGCTTACGTACCTGTTGACCCTGAATACCCTAAGGACAGGATAGAATACATACTGGAGGATAGTGCGTGTAAAGTTATTATTGATGAAAAAGAATTGCAAAAATTCAATGAGTACAGTGCAAATGAGAAGAATGCAAAAACTCCTTTGGCAGCCATTGCGAAACCTAAAGACCTGGCTTATGTAATATATACCTCCGGTTCAACAGGCAAGCCAAAGGGAGTAATAGTGGAACATACACAAGTTGTAAATCTTATTCTATCGCAAATACGCTCATTTGAAATAACGGAAGAAGAAAATATTTTGCAATTTTCGAATGTGTTCTTTGATGCATCGGTAGAACAGATATTTATAGCACTGTTAAGCGGAGCGCGCTTAAGCCTTATTGATAAACAAACCATGATAGAGCCGGAAAAGCTCGAGGCTTTTATTGAAAGCAATAAGATAACCCATGTTCATTCGGTGCCAAGCGTATTGAAAAACATTACGGCTAAAAAGTATCCTCATTTAAAAAGAGTAATAGCAGGTGGAGATACATGCCCTATTGAGCTGGCCGAAAAATGGAGTAAGCACCACAAATTCTATAATGAATACGGCCCGACTGAAACAACGGTTACATCAATTGAGTTGCTGTATAAAAGAAGGAAAGAAAATCAAACGGTACTGCTTATAGGCCGCCCTTTATCTAACACACAGGTATATATACTCGATAAGGAAGAACGGTTAACACCCGTTGGTGTTATAGGCGAAATATGTATTGGTGGTGATGGCGTAGCACGTGGTTACTTGAATCGCCCGGAATTAACAGCTGAGAAATTTGTACAGGATCCGTTTAAAGATGGAGAGCGCATGTACAAAACGGGAGACCTTGGCCGATGGTTAGCCGATGGCAATATTGAATTTATAGGCCGCAAGGATGACCAGGTAAAAGTCAGAGGCTATCGTATAGAGTTGGGCGAAGTAGAAAGCGTATTGCAAAGCCATGAGAATATTGAAGATGGAGTTGTTGTTATAAAAGACGATTCTTCGGGAGAAAAACATTTGGTAGCTTATGTGGTAAGCAAACAAACGTTGCTCAGTACCGATCTCAGGGCGTTCTTAGGCAAGTCATTACCTTCTTACATGGTTCCCTCCTATTTTGTTCAGATGGATGCACTACCGCTCAACCATAATGGCAAAATAAATAAGAAACTGTTACCAAGCCCAGAGGGCTTAGGTATGAGCAGTGGAATAGAATATGTTGCACCGCGAAATGAAACAGAAAAAAAACTAGCCGAAAGATGGCAGGTTGTTTTGCGTACAGAAAAAATAGGCATTGATGATGACTTCTTTCAGTTGGGTGGTAATTCAATTAAGGCTGTTAATGCATCCCGGATGGAAGGCATGTCAGTACCTATAAAAGTAATTTACCAGCACAAAACAATACGTGAGTGTACAAAGGCATTGGAAGACCTGAAAAAAAATGAGTTGGTGAACGATGATCTGTTAACCAAATACCCCGATACAAAACAACATGAGGCAAGTATTGTGCTGATTCCTTATGCAGGTGCCTTCGATAATGTTTACATGGGCCTGGCTAAAGAACTTTCGGCTTCGTTGAATGTATACATTGTTACAATGCCATGGAGCAAATTAGATGAGAACACCGAATTAAAAGATAGCAAGTGGATAAAAGACAAACTTTTGCAAGAGATAAAAGATAAAGTAACGGGCAGGTTTGTCATCCTCGGAAACTCAGCAGGCAGTAGCCTTGCGCTGGACCTAAGCTTTGAAATGGAGCAACATAGCGATTCATTTATCGGCTTAATTCAGAGTGCGGCGGCATACCACGCCAAACAGGATATTAATGAGAACATCACCTCTATGGCCAATTATACCGACGATGAAATATGGGACTATCTTGTAATAAAACTCGACAAGCCTGAGGTTAGAAATATGGAATCGAGGGATCTGTTAATTAGGAACCTACGACACGATGTTGACGTTTCGTTAAATACGCTGGCCTACATCAAAAGCACTTATGGAGACCTTCAGTTAAATTCTCCTTTACATGTTTTGTATGGAGATAATGATCTGTCCATCGCATCTACGGCCGACAATTATAAAGGCTGGCAAAAGTTTTCAAAAAACACCAGTTACGATTCAGTTAAGAACGGAGGGCATTATTTTGTTCAACAAAATGTAACGGAAACAGCTGACAAAATAAAGAACACCATAAAAGGTTGGCTTGCTGTAAACTAATGCATTTACAAAAAGGAACTGTTACAGTATTGCATTATGATATCCGCGAGTTTAACGAGGCCGCGTTTGATGAACACCTGAAAACATTGCCTGCTAACTTCATTCAGGAGATTAACAGGATGCGCGTTTTTAAGGATAAACTGAGAAACCTAATTGGCAAACTATTGCTCCGGAAGGCTATTAGTGAATCTGGCTTTACCGCTGAATTGTTATTGACATTGGAAAGGAACAAGAACGAAAAGCCTTTTATTAAGGATTGGATGCCGTTCAACATTTCTCATTCCGAAGATATGGTGGTATTGGTTTATGGCGGAGATTCTGAGTTAGGCATTGATATTGAAAAACTAGATGGGGAGATAGATACCGATTCAACAACAAACTTTTTCTCCAATCAAGAACAAGAAGTGATTTTAAAGAACCCCGGTAAAGAAACCCTTATTGATACCTGGGTACGTAAAGAAGCCGTATTAAAAGCAATAGGTATTGGCATTGCAAATGAGCCTCAACAACTGGACTGTAGCGGAGATAAAGTAAGCTACAAGCAGCAACATTGGCACCTGAAGAAATTAAACATCGATAGCGATTATGTTTGTTATTTGGCAGGTTTAAATAACAATTTGGAGCTTCGAGTACATCAGGTACCTGTTCTATAAAACGATAGCCACTCCCCTAACCAGTCTTATTTTATTAGTTCACCCCCTAAACATCTCAGTTTATCGATTATATGAACACGTGGCAGCAACGGCATGTACATTTGTTTCACGATGGTAATAATTATTATCATTTATAAATAATAAAATCCAACCCCGTAAGGTTGGTTTGTTTAACCAGAAAAGATATAGCACTCCGTAAAGTGTGTCTTTTCTGGCTTTTACATTTAATTTATAAACCAATAAATCAGCAAATGAATACAAACAGACTATCTGCAACCATTGCAAAAGCCCTTAACGATCAAATGACCAAGGAGGCACATGCTTCACAAATTTATTTATCATACGCTGCCTGGGCCGACAGCCAGGGATATGGCGGGACAGCTAATTTCCTATTCAGGCATGCACAGGAAGAGCGGAACCACATGATGAAAATATTGGAATATATTTTAAAAAGGGGTGCCGAGGTTAAGGTTACTGCCATTCCGGCGCCTTTTAAGAACCCGACAAGCCTTAACAACTGTTTTGAAAAGGTATATGAACACGAAGTAGATAATACCAATTCTATTTACAAAGTGGTAAAACTGAGTTTGAGTGAAGGTGACTGGGCCACCTGGAATTTTATGCAATGGTTTGTAAAGGAACAGATAGAAGAAGAAACTCTTGCTATGAATTTGCTTGATAAAATAAAAATAGCCGGCGGAGAAAAGATTGAAAACAATACATTGTATTCGTTAGATAGAGACCTGGAAAAAACTCCCGACGATGCTACATCTGCTGAAGATGTAACAGCGGATAAGCCATAATTGTTTGTTTAATTAACTTCCATTAACCCAACAAAGGTAATACGCCTTTAAACTCATACAAAGTATCATACCTTTGTAATAGGGTTAATTAAGACTACAATTAAAAATTACCGATATGGAATTTAAAAAGACATTTACTATAGGAGGCGCACTTACTGTTAACCGCTTGGGGTATGGCGCAATGCGCATAACCGGCAAAGGCGTATGGGGCCCGCCCGAAAACAAAGCTGAAGCATTAAAAGTTTTAAAGCGCGCGGTAGAACTTGGCGTTAACTTTATTGATACTGCCGATTCATATGGCCCTTATGTTTCAGAAGAGTTGATTGCAGAAGCGCTGCACCCCTACCCTAAAGGTTTGGCTATTGCAACCAAAGGCGGCTTCCTCCGCACAGGGCCAAACCAATGGACCATCGATGCGAGCGTTGCACACCTTAAACAAGCACTCGAAGGAAGTTTGAAGAGATTGAAAGTAGATGCAATAGACCTATACCAGTTACATCGCGTCGACCCGAAAGTGCCCGCAGAAGAAACATTCGCGTTTTTACAGAAAGCACAACAAGAAGGAAAGGTAAAACACATTGGCCTGTCGGAAGTAAGTGTAGCCGATATTGAAAAGGCACAACAATTCTTTAAAGTAGTATCGGTGCAAAACATGTATAGTGTCGATAACCGTAAGTGGGAATCGGTGCTTGAATATTGCAATGCCCACAACATTGCCTTTATACCATGGTATCCTATGGGTGGTGGCAGTTCGCAAAACCTTGCCCAGCTCAATGAAATTGCCAAACAGCACAACAGCACCATTCACCAGGTTGCGCTTAGCTGGTTACTGCATCACTCGAATAACATATTGTTAATTCCGGGTACTTCTACTGTCAGCCATTTAGAGGAGAATATGAAGTGTACTTCTGTTTTGCTTACCGATGCTAACATGAAGGAGCTTGACAATATGGCTGCGAATAAGGCGTAGCACAGGTTCGTTATTGCGGAGTCTGAAATACATTAGGTTAACTTGGCTTTGGCACAATCCTTTACATCTATGTGTCAAATCCTGTCATCGAATCTTTTCACCTCACGTGCCGTTACTAAGGCGCGCTGGTATTTCGCGTTAGGGATTATTCGTGTTCGTTTATTTATTATTGAACTCATGCAGGCTTCGCCGGTGTAGCGGTTACCCGGCATCCGCCAGTTGGCGGAGAGGAGTATGAGCGTAAAGCCCGACCCGAGGCACGAGGGGAAACACCCAAATAAGTTAAAAGCGAAAGCCCCTTTAGGGGTTGGGGTGTTCGAACCAATTTCTTAATCTACATTAACGCAAAGTGCGCCAATAAATAACACCTTTGTATTATAAACAGAAACCATGGAAATAGGCGTAGATAGCTTTGCAGCAGCAAATGCAAGTAACGGAAAAGACACAGCAAAAAATAACCGACAATCGATAGCGGAGCTATTGGACCGCATGGAATACGCCGACAAGGTAGGGCTTGATGTATTTGGTGTTGGCGAACATCACCGCAAGGAGTTTTTAGATTCGGCACCGACTATAATATTGGCTGCTGCAGCAGCACGTACCAAGCGCATTAAGCTAACCAGTGCTGTTACCGTATTAAGCGCTGCCGACCCTGTGCGCGTGTTTCAGAATTTTGCAACGCTCGACCTGGTTTCAAACGGCCGTGCCGAGATGGTGGTGGGACGAGGTTCTTTTATTGAATCGTTTCCGCTATTTGGGTATAACCTGGAAGATTATGATGAACTGTTTGCCGAAAAACTTGGCTTGCTGCTGAACATACGCGACAACGAAATGGTTAACTGGTCGGGTAAGTTTAGGGCACCGTTAAAAGACCAGGCTATATATCCCCGTCCATTACAAACGCCATTGCCTATTTGGTTAGGCGTGGGTGGCACACCGGAATCGTTTATACGAGCAGGCAAATTGGGTTTGCCGCTTATGGTGGCCGTTATTGGTGGAGAAACACGCCAGTTTCGTCCATTGGTTGATTTATACCGCAAAGCAGGTAAAGCAGCAGGGCATTCAGATGAAAAACTAAAAGTTGGTTTACACTCCTTAGGTTATGTTGCCGAAACAACCGAGAAAGCAGTTGCCGATTATTACCCCGGCTATGCCGAAACCTTTACACGTATTGGTAAAGAGCGTGGATGGCAGCCCGTTACCCCTTTGCGTTTCGAATCTCAGCGTGGTGCTTATGGTGCATACTTAGTTGGCAGCCCCGAAGAAGTGGCGGAAAAAATACTTCGCCACAGCGAATCGTTGGGTGGAATTTCGAGACTGACCTTTCAGATGGATAATGCAGGACTAACCCACCAACAGCTTTTACATTCCATTGAACTGATTGGTACACGCGTTGCGCCGCTGGTAAATAAGAAATAACTATTTTACCAGGGGTTTGTACTCCGGATGGTTGATTATGTATTCAGCCACAAACGAGCAACCCGGAATAACTTGCAGTTTATTTTCTTTAGCATAGTCTAAGGCAAATTTTGTAACTACCGATGCAATACCCCTACCCCTTAACGAATCCGGTGTAAAGGTGTGGTCCATAGAAATAGTGTTACCGCGTAATGCGTATTGCAGGTAAGCTGTCTTACCTTCTACTTCTGCCTCAAAGCGGTGCATCTCTTTGTTATGGGTTACTTGTATGTCTGCCATAGTTTTTTATTTCAAGTGTAAATATACGTCATAAACTTCTTTTCAGTTCATTTCACCACTAAGAGCACAAAGGTTCACTAAGATTTTAACTCTTCCCTTTTAGCTTTTAACTTTTAACTTATTTTGGGCGTTCCCCCAAGCTACGCAAGGGGTCGGGCTATCCGCTCATACTCCTCGCTGCGCTGCGGGGTAACCGCTTCTATCCCTAACGCAAAAAACCAGAGCACAGTGCCATGGCACGTGAGGTGATGAGATACGATGATAGAACTTGACACATAGATGTAGAGTACTGTGCCAAATTAAGTTAAAAGCTAAAAGTGTAAAGTTGAAAGCGAAAGCCCATTTACGGGTTGGGGTATTCGATATTATTTCTTAATCTACATTAACAATAAATGGAGCAATAAATAAGACCTTTGTAATAATAAATAAGCAATATGTGCACGGTAACATATCTGCCATTAGGCAAGGATAAGTTCATACTTACATCGAACAGAGATGAAGGCAAGAGCCGGAAAATAGCATTGCCGCCGGCTAAATATAGCGTATACGATACCGATGTGTATTACCCGAAAGATGCCGATGCCAACGGAACCTGGTTTGCTGCAGCCAGTAAGCAGTTTACATTGTGCATTTTAAATGGCGCTTTTACGCCGCATGAACATAAACCGCCTTACAAACTTAGCCGCGGACTGATGCTGTTAGATTTTTTTAAGTACAAAAACGTAAATGACTTTTGCACGCAGTACGATTTCACAGGTATTGAACCTTTTACCCTCTTGATATTTGAACAAAACCAAGCCGTAACCATACACGAACTACGCTGGGATGGAACCAAACTACACACCTTTATTAAAGATGCAACGGTACCTCAAATATGGTCATCGGCACAACTATACTCTACCGAGGTTATTAAGCAGCGCGAAGAATGGTTTGCTGAATGGCTGAAAGCCAGGAATGAATTTACGATGGATAAGATCATTCGGTTTCATAAAACGGGCGGTAATGGCAACAGCTATACCGACTTGCTTATGAACCGCGATGGCCGTGTGTTTACTGTAAGTATTACTTCTGTTAAACGTGCAGAACAGAGCGTGATGCGTTATGAGGATATGATTTTGGGTGGCGTAAAGGATATAACCATTGAGTAGATAAGTTCAGTAGTTAACTTTTCACCGGATATTATTACGATTTCAAAAACTCGAGCAATGGCTGAATGAACCTATCGAAGGCTTCTACGTGGGGTATATGCCCCAGGCCATCGAGCTCAACCAGTTTCGATCCTTTTATTTTTTGGTGTGCCAGCTTACCCAGTTCGGGGTAGTTACCTAATGTTTTTGCTACGTCGGTGCTTACCAGGTTTTTACCCAAGGCGGTCCTGTCGAGCTGGCCGATAATTAATAAAGTAGGCGCTTTTATGTTTTCAAATTCGTAGCATACAGGTTGGGTAAATATCATATCGTAGGTAAGGGCCGAATTCCATGCAATAAGCGAATCATCTTTACCCAGCGTCCAGCCTACAGGTATTTCAAGTAATTTATCATATTCCGGTTTCCATGTACCGTGGAAATAACTTTCCATCTCATACTTCTTAAACGAATTATAATCTTCTTTCAACTCGGTTTGGTACCATTTATCAACCGATTGATATGGCACCTTTACTTTCCAGTCCTCGAGGCCAATAGGGTCTTCCAAAATAAATTTCTCAATCATTTGCGGGTACATTAATGCAAAGCGTGTTGCAACCATGCCACCCATTGAATGCCCGAGTAAACAGATTCGGGTAATACCCAAGGTATCTAATATGGCTTTGGTATTTTGGCTAAGCAACTGAAACGAATACTGTATATGCCCCGGCTTCGATGATTTACCAAACCCAATTTGATCGGGGATGATAACCCTGTATCCGTTATCGGCCAGTACTTTTGCAGTTTGCTCCCAATACGCGCCGCCAAAATTTTTACCGTGCAATAGCATTACCACATGGCCATTTGGCTTAGCGGGTTGCACATCCATATAGGCCATTTTCAGCACCTCGCCCTGTATGCTAAGGGTAATAAAATGCACCGGGTAAGGGTATTGGTAATTGGCAAGCCCTGCATTTAGCGGTTTGAACGATTGCTGTGCATTAGCAAACGAAGCTACCAGCAACAAGCCCATTACAAATAATTTAATAATTTTCATTGAGCCGCTTTAGGTAGTTTTTACTTTTAGCTTTTAACTCTCAAGCATTTCTTTTAGCTTAGCTAACATCATATCCCAGTTTTTTTGCGAATGTTCTTTAGCTTGTTCGGTTGGGTTATGATCCTGGGTCAGTTTAACAAAGGTTCCATTTTCGCGCTCTGCCAGGTTAATGGTAACCTTATGATAGCTTTCGGGTATATCGGGTTTGCCGGCAAGGGGGCTAAAGTGGGTATACTCTAATTGGGTTTCGGGGTTAAACTGAAGTATAACGCCATTGTCTTCATATAGCTTACCGTTCATTTCACCCTTCCAGCGTATTTCGCCACCTACTTTCCAGTCGGCAGTAACCGTGGTGCCAAACATATACTGCTTAATAATTGCCGGGTTTACAAATGCATCCCACACTTTGCTTATAGGTGCGTTTACAGTTATTTGCGATGTTGCTACAAGTTCTTTTGTTACCATGCTTTAATGTTTTTGCCAAAATACCTGTTATCAATAAACCCCTGTTAAAGAATCGATAACCGATTGATATTTAATGCCCAATGAGGTGGTAAAGGGTATGAACTAGTACGAGGGCTTATTAAATAAATGATTTAATCTACCTTTCCCAGAAATCTGCGACTATGTGTCAACTTCTTATCACCTCACGTGCCTTTACTCCCTGCGTTGATTCCAAATTCTTAATTAACTATGCCTCACGTGCCATTGCATTAACGGAACAGAAAGAAATGTTTAAAGTTTACCCCAACACCTAAATGGGCTTTAACTTTTAACTTATTTCGCCACTTTATTATCAGGGTAACTAATACCCGGGCCAAAGTAACAGGCGTTCTCTTTTATTTTACCGTCAACAAACCTAAAATACTCCGTATTGCGGAATATTCTGCCACCGTTGGTATGGCCATTATCTAATCCGTATTTTGTTTTCTTCCACAATCCATAATGCACCAGTAAGCTTTTCTAGCTTTAATTGTGGTAGTACTCTATGCATAAGTGCCATAATTACAGCCTTTGATTGATTGGCAGAACGCAATACTATTATTCCATGATACTCTTTTGGCGGGTATCTGCGAATATCAGAAAAGTCAGTATCAAGGGTTATTAATGCTCTCTTTTCATGCTTACAAACCTTTATCAGGTCATCATCTTTGTAGCCCTGCATTTTTTGCTGGTTTACAGTAAAAGCATTATGACCTTCCTGCTTAAGCAGTTCGGCTAAATCAGATGGTAAGTTTTCGTCGGTTTTAAAACGCATATTTACACGGCAAGCGATACTATACGCTCATGTAATAATTCGGCAGCATAGGCTATTGCAGCCTTAATATCGTTTTTATGAAGCGAAGGATAGCTCTTTATAATTTCATCGGCGCTTAAGCCTTCAGCCATATTATCTAAAATAACAGATACCATTACCCTTGTGCCTTTAATACAAGCTCTGCCATGGCATATTCTAGGGTCAGTTGTTATATGTTTCTTCCAATTCATAGTAACACAAATATACGAAATTTCCGCTTAAGAATCTTCTATTTTCACCTTTAGCTTTACGCTTTTAACTTATTTGGCCGCCTTATTATCGGGGTAACTAATACCCGGGCCAAAGTAACAGGCATTCTCTTTTATTTTACCGTCAACAAACCTAAAATACTCCGTATTGCGGAATATTCTGCCATCGTTGGTATGGCCATTATACGTTACAAAGGCATCATCGCCATCAATTACCATTTTATCAATATCGAACTTTTTAATGCTGGCAGAGTTTGGCCAGCAGCGTTGCTTATAGGTTGCTAAATCAATATGGTCGTCGTTAGGGCTATTAAATACAAAGCCATCTGCCAATAGGCCCGTTAACATGTTCCAGTCTTTTTGCTCGTAAGCGGCGTAATAGTCTTTAATCAATTTCTCGTTAGTCATTTTGTTATATGAGTTATTACTGCAGCTGCTAAACACTAGTATACATATTGCAAACAGCCATCCGGTTCTTTTAATTTTATTTATCATACTTGCAGTTCTTTAGGGTTATTAATGGGGTATGTATTTTCTACTACAAGTGTAACAAAAAAGTTTGTGAAAAGGAAATTTTGGTATTAAAATGCCCCTACCAAACCGTTACCCTTTAGGGGAAGGTTCAAGAAATAAAAAATCCTTGAGTCCTCCGGGGAGGATTTAGGTGAGGCAGCTTACGCGTATTGCCTAACTACTACCCACTTACACTCATTTGCATAAATAAAAAAGAAAGCTTAACTTTGTTTAAATAAGTAATTCATACCTGTATGGCATCTGCAAGCAAGGCATTAGACAAGGAGATCATTAATTACCTGGGGCTTTTAACTGATAAAAAGAAGAAAGCTGTACTATCGGTAGTTAAAACTTTTGCTGAAGAGTCCATTACATTATATGATTTAATGCCTGATGAGGTAAAAAAAGGCGTTGAGCGCGGAATAGAGCAATCGAAAAAAGGTATTGGAAGATCTCACGATGAAGTAATGAAAAGCTATAGCCGGTGGTTAAAAAAATAATTTGGACACCGGAATCGGAAAAAAGTTTTGAAACTGTTTTAACTTACCTGCAACAAAAATGGTCGCAGCGTGAGATCGTTAATTTTATTAAAAAGACTGACGAGGTAATCAATCATATACAGCATTTCCCCTTATCATACCGCCATGCCGGTAAAGAAGATACGCGTGAAGCAGTAATCACCAAACACACCATTCTTATATATAGGATTTCAGGCTCAACCTTATATCTGGTTTACTTTTGGAACACCAGTAAAAACCCTTCGAAGAAACCACTTTAGTGCCATCTAAGTTTTTTCGACCTGTTGAAAACCAGCAACCATTCAACCGTTAAAAAGCACTAAAACAGCTTTATTTTTGTAGTATGGTTTGGTACCCCAATAGCCCTTTACGGGTTTGGGGTGAAACCTCTGCGGCTCTCTGCGGGTTTTTCTCAGCGTGCCTCTGCGGTAAAATAGCGGAATATGTTTCGACAGGCTCAACATGACAATATGATATCTGATACCACAATTAACGACCTTATACCCGAACGAATACGGAACGAGGCAGTAATGCAGCTAAAACTGAAAAAGAAAAAGATGCTTATTGCCCTGGATAAACGCATGGGTGTAATAGCCCGTGCCACAAAAGATGCCGGCATTGACCGCTGCACCCATTACCGCTGGCTGGCAAAAGACCCTGTTTACAAAAAAGCAGTAGAAGGTATAATGACCCTGGCAGTTAAGTGGGATGTAGATAAAGTACTTTATGAGCTTGAATTGCAGCGCACCATGTTCATTCTTACTATCCGTGGCCGGAACCGTGGCTATAGCGAAAGACAAATACCGGGTTTACAAAACACCGAAAAAAAGTAGAATGTTAGTTATGAAAATCAAACACATAGGTGTTTACAAGGTATTAAAAGTGTAAACGCACTCAACTACAGAAAATGCAACACATTTTTTGATCTGCGTACAGAAGTGTTGCATTTTTAAATAAACAAAAGCCCCTTTAGGGGTTGGGGTAAACTCTGCGTTTATTCCCTGGCGTACCCTGCGGTAAAATCTTCCTCCATCACCAAATACGTAAAAAGTATAAAACTAAAAGCGAAAAGTACGATAGCCCGATGACTGGTAATGACCACCTTGCAGAAGTATGACTTTAATCATTTAACCCAATGACCAAGCGCAATAGAATAAGGAAGCACCCGAGATACATTTGCCCTATAAATACAAAACATGAAAGCATTAGAAAATAAAGTAGCCATAATAACCGGAGCCGGATCGGGAATGGGGAAAGCCATGGCACTGCTTTTTGCAGCCGAAGGCGCTAAAGTGGTGGTGAGCGATATAAACACGGATAGAGTAAACGAAGTAGTAAAAGAGATTACAGAAAAGGGGTTAACTGCTAAAGGCATAACCACCAATATAGCTATTGAGCACGATGTAAGGAATCTATTTACCCTTGCTATGTTAACTTATGGCTCGGTTGATGTATTGGTAAACAATGCCGGTGTAATGGACGACTTTACACCTGCTGCCGAAGTTACCGACGAACTATGGAACAGAGTTATGGGTGTGAACATTAACGGCCCGTTTTATGCTTGCAGGCTTGCTTTGCAGCAAATGCTTAAACAAGGTAAAGGTGTTATTGTAAACATATCGTCTATTGGCGGCTTGCAGGGTGCGCGTGCCGGTGCAGCATACACCGCATCAAAACACGCATTGGTGGGCCTTACCAAAAACATTGGTTATATATATGGTACTAAAGGCATACGCTGCAATGCAATTGCACCCGGCGCGGTAAACACCAATATTATGGAAGGCGCCAGCTTTAACAAGTTTGGTGCCGAACGTATAAACCCCGGCCTGGGCACTAACCTGCGCATGGCCGAACCTAACGAAATAGCTGAGCTTGCCTTGTTTTTAGCCAGCGATAAAGCCAGCAACATTAACGGCACCGTAGTTACTGCCGATGGTGGCTGGACCTCATTTTAATAAACCCCTATACAAAAACTCAATGAACACTACCCCAACTGCAACTCAAAAGAAACCCAAGCGGTTTAACATGCACCCTAAACTATTAGGTAGCCTATATATTTTATTGGGCTTAATTGGTTTGGTTTTTGCCGGTTACTCTTTACTTAACAACAGGCCCGATATTTTCCCCATGTTCGGCACGGCCATTTCAGGGGCCTTTATTGGTGCATTATCGGTAGTTATACTTATATATGGGTACCGCGTGTTCCGTAAAGATTTTACACCTTTTATATAACAAACATTAAACACCTGCATTATGGAAATTAACATTCACGACAAACGAAAGATACATGAGATACAGAATGATTTCTCTATCCTGTTTCCAAATCTTAAACTCGAGTTTTTTACTGTAGAAGGAGAAGAACGCGGCGGCCTACGCAACAAAATACTGGTACACCCTACCAAAGAAATTGGCGAGTGCCGCCAGGTTCACAGCAAAGGCACCGTTGCCATTAAACCCGATATGACCGCCGATAGCCTGAAACATGGTTTTAAAAAGCACTTTGGCTTGCATGTAAAGGTTTACCGTAAAGTTGGCGAAGACTGGCTTGAAACCATTGAGGATATTTTACCTCTCGAAAAGCACAATGCTTCGGCGCATGAGACTAATTCGGAGAGTACCCTTGAGCGGATTTAGGCCGGGCTTGTGACTTTGGTGATAGTAAGATCATTTAATAACTTGGGCGTTCCCCTCTCCCGAGTACTCGGGACGGGTCGGGCTATACGCTGCTATCCCTAACGCAGAAAGACATGGCACGTGAGGCATAGCCAATTAAGAATCACGAATTAAAAATTAGGAATTGTAACGGCACATGGGGCATAGCCAATTAAGAATTACGATTAAAAATTAAGAATTGTAACGGCACGTGAGGTGAAGAGAAACAATGATAGAAAATTGACACATAGATGTACAGGATTGTGCCAAATACACGTAATAAAATAGTAAATAAAAAAGGCCCCGTCAATTAAACGGAGCCTACTATATAAATGAGCTTAGTGCTTTTTAATTCACCATTTACAACTCACCATTTACAATTACTTGATCAACGCCAACTGCCCAATATGAGAAGCCAGGTGACCGGTACGGCCAAGCACAATGTTAAGCTTATTGCGGTGAGGTTCTTTAACAAAATCCTCAGGGCTTACCGAAGTATGGCGTGTAAACCAATCGTCGGTTTTAAGCTTAGCATAGTGCGCAGCAAGCTTTTCGTTGGTAGCTTTCCATGCAGCACGCAATTCCTTAGCCGATGGTAGCTCAGCAACAGCTTTATCGGGCTTGGTTAAAAAAGGCTCATCGAATTGCGGGTAAGCAGCTTTTTCAAACTCTAATAATGGTAACATATGATCGTGTACTGCAGTAAGATGGCCCAACAGGTAAATGGCACGGTTACGGCCGGGTGCTATTTCCTTTTGCAATTGTTCATCGGTAAGCTTACCGAACATTTCATCTGCTTGTTTAATTCTTGAGTTCCATGAATCGAGAACTACTTTTACGGCTATTTCTTTTTCGTTTGACATGTTTTGTTGTTTTAATTATAGAGTTATTGTTACTTTTTATTTTGTTCGTTTATGGCTATGGCTTCTTTATACGCATCGGCAGCAAGGCTAAACATCAATACTACCAGTCCGGTAAACAGCACCAGCCACTTTTCGAACACCAGGTTGGTAAGGTAAATGGTTATTTCGCCGTAGCGTATAAGTATCCAGGCCATTATAAGTGCAAGGCCAAGCATTTTGCGTTTGCCGTTATACACGTAACCTCCGCCAAAAAGAAAGAGATTAAGCAGGGCGGCTATCCAGGGCTTTTTCATGTGGTATATGGTTTGATGATTAGTTTAATAAAACAAATATAAAACAATTAACTTGCAAAATGCAAGTTTGTAATATTAATTTTTTGTAACTTTGTAACAGAATGGTAAAAAGCAAAACATCAGCTATTAAAAAGCGTTCGGACTGCCCCATATCGTGTACCCTTGATTTGGTGGGCGATAAATGGTCGTTGCTTATTATACGCGATATGATGATGTTTGGCAAAACTACGTACAACGAGTTTTTGGCATCGAATGAAAAGATAGCCACCAACATACTGAACGACAGGCTTATTTCACTTACCGATAAAGGCTTAATTACTTATACCGGTTCTGCAAGGCGCAAAAAATACCAACTCACAGCCTTTGGTATGGAACTGAAACCTATTATAGAAGCCATTGCCAACTTCGGTATGAAGAACTTTACTAAAAGCAAAGCTTATACCCAAAAGCAAATGAAGGCTGCCGGTAAGTAAACCGCGTTAGTATTTAAAGAAGAGTTCTGCTATAAACAGCATAACTAATATACCACCGCCAATAATAACGTTTAAAACCAGGTAATTGGCTACCGTGTGGTTTTCGCGCTTATAGAACAGGTACAAAGCCCTTTCGAGGTGATGTAACCAGGTTTGATGATGCTGATGTTGTAAGTCCATAGTATTTAGTATTAAATGTTGATGTAAAGTTACTGTCGCAAGCTGCCTTTAGCCTTAATCATTCGGTAAACAGGGGGCATACATGGGTATATAGGGCAAACCATTATTTGAATTAAGGTGCCCTACCCTATTTCCATTACGTAGTTTTTGCCATTCATTACAAAACTACCCGGGGCTGGTTACATAGCGGCGCATGAGGGCTATAGGCCGATATACCTTTGTATCGTAAATAACAACAAACAAAAACAAAACGCCATGAAAAACCTGATCTACATACTACTAGCAGCCGCCACCTTAATAAGCGGTAAATTAATAGCTGACCCAACTAACGATAGCTTAACCAATGTTACCTATAACATCAAAACCACACAAATGGTATTGGTATCGGCTACCGAACTGGGCTTTAAAGACACTACCAATATAAAATGGAGTGTAGTATTAGACAGCGCTGTTGCACATGGCTATAAAGTGTGCCCTCGCCAAAGCGGCCTCGATCTTTACATGCTATTGTTACATGTTAACATGGCCAATGTACCGACCTGCCAACCGGTATTTGTAGGTATGAATGAAGTAACTAAAGGCGGCGACGGCAGCAGATATGTATATTGCTTAAAAACAAAAGGCAGCACTATTGATTACAAGTTAAGTTACGCAAGCACCGATGATACGAACAAGAAATTTAAACTACAGGCAAACGATATGTTTGTATTTGAACAGGTAAAATAAAAAATTAAAGCGATAGATTTTGGGGTGGGAAAACTGCACATAAATCCCCCGGGCTTACTACCCGGGGGTTTGCAGATTTAAGAAGTAAGCAATAAAAAAAGCCCCGCATTTCTGCGAGGCTCTTTTTAAAATTAAACGTTCTTTCTATTAATAGAATATCAGTTTCTTAACTGAAGTATTACCCTTAGTATCGGCAACACGCACAAAGTAAACGCCTGCGGTTAAGCCGGCCCTTTCAATAGTGTATGTCGATTTGCTGGTAGAAGTGGTGGATACAATACGACCGGAAATATCACTGATCTGTATATTGTATTCGCCATGGCTTTCTGCTAGTTGCAATGTAACTTCACCACGAGAAGGGTTAGGATACATATTGCTTACCAATTCGCTGTTCAAAGTTGGTATGCCAAGCGGACAGGTAGGGAAACTGTATAAATTAGCTGCACCATAAGGAGCATCGGTCTTTTGCAATGCTGCATAACCTGTGCAACCTAACTGGCCTACTAAAAAGTCGCGAACGTACCAAATGGTAGTGTCCATATACGCAACGCTGTTATCAAATGGAACGTGCGGAGCACCTACCCATGTGTAAAAGCTATCAGCTAATGCAATGGTTTTAGCTTGTGCATAAAGTATACGGTCGCCATCAAGGTACATTAAAGGAATACCCGGATTAACTTTACCACGGCCATAAATAACCACAGGATCAGATGTACCATGCATTGAGCAAAGAGGCATATCACCCATTTCCATCCAATTGTAATGGCCAAGTGCGCCGCAAAGGCTAATACAAGCTGCTGCTTTGTCAGAATAACCTGCGTTACCGCTGGTACCTTCTAAACCACCCATTGCTGTTAAAGCGGATTCGGTAATATAACCAGGGTCAACAATCTGGCAATCCCTCTTTAAATAAGCTGTGTGTAATGCAGTTAAAGCACCTGCCGAAGCACCACCAATATAAATGTGGTTAGTGTCTATCATATAAGTATTGGTTGTCTTACTGTCTTTATAGAAGAAACGTACAGCAGCCTTTAAATCTTGCACAGCACGTATAACAGCTAAAATGGCTTGAGCTGAATCGACACCTGCCATACCTAAACGGTAATTGATAGAAGCACATACATACCCCTTAACTGCAAATGAATCTGATAATGTAGATACATCACCATCGGCACTTGAACCACCTAAAAAGCTACCACCATGCACCCAAATAATAAGCGGGCGGGCCTTAGCAGTATCTCCGGCAGGTTGGTAAATGTTCATATTAAGTGTTTGTGTACTACCCGAAAAGGTTGTGTTTGAACCATACACTACACTGTCTGTTTTGGTAACGCTTTTAAAAACCGTATTGGCATAGCGCCCTCCGTTGCAAAGCTGTGCATTAGCCATAGTGCCAATTGCCAGCGCTGCGCAAATTGATAAGTAGAACTTTTTCATGATGTGTTGTTTTTGGATTTTTGTTTGTTGTTTTTGTTTTGGTCTTATAAAAGATTGTTAAGGAAAAACTACGCCTGAGTATTGTGTTGCATCTACCTGTGGTATAGTTGAACCATATTTTGCATTAATAGCTTTAATAAACTGGTTAGCCAGCATAGCCTGCCCAATTGGGTTAAGGTCAATACCATCGAGTGAAAATGTGCCACCTGTTACAAATTGTGCATTCATAGCCACACCATTGTAGGTAATACCTGTTTGTAAACTACCGAAAAAACTATTCATATCTACATAAGCTAGGCCGTTTGCCGATGCCGCAGCTTGTATTATGCTGTTGAAGTTAGCAATTGCAGCGCGTATATTGCTTATTTCGGTTTCGGTTAATACATATTGGCTTGGAATAGCTTTATAGTAAGAACCCAGCCCATCGCATTTAACCGAATCAAGAGGAATGTCTAACAAAAGGTGTTCATCCGATTTCATAAGCCTCAAACCATATTGAGCACTTGGGTCTGCAATAACAAAAGGGTTATTACCTATTTTAAAATACAAGCCCCGTGAATTATATAGCAAATTCATCAAAGTATCATTAGAACCATTAAGGGCAAGGCCATTGTATGGTATAGTTGTAAAGAACGGGAACAACGTAACATCGGGTATGTTAGCAATAGCGCCGCCGGTAGCGCCTGCTGCCTTTAAACTGCTTATAATGTAATTAAGTGATGCTGTAAAGTTGGCTGTAGAGGTAATAGAATCAGATGCTGCGCCCGCCATAGCATAGGCCATTATATCATCGGTAAGGAAAAGGGTGAAGAAAGTAGGCTTCATTGCTACTGCATCTGATAATATAGATGAGGTAGCAGCATTAGCAGCCATACGGGTAAAGAAAGGATTGTAATTACCGGCACCGTTGGCAGGATTGCCATAACCCGGGGTTACAACGTATATAGATTTTGCACCCGCTACACCCATGTTATTAAATGGCCCTTCGCTGGCATAAACCGAATTACCAAAAATGGTTATATCACCACTCTTTGCAATAGGCACAGGTATTAATGATGTTGCGCCCATACAATCGGTAGCATAACCTAACTGTAATGGTGATGCACCACCCGCACCACAACCAATTGATGAGGCAGGTATTAAAGGTTGATTAAAACTTCCGCCACCAATTAGTTTAAACTGGCCGGCAATAAGGTTATCGTAGGAGTTTTGCTGGCCTTTGTAAGTCAGTCCTCCGTCTGCATAACCGGCAGTCATGCTTCCGCCAATAGCTACGTATCGTGTAGCATCTACATTGCCTTTACTTGCAGTTGGTGGAGTTAAGGTTGGTTTGCATGCCACCAGCAAAGATGCACTTACCGATGCCAGAAATATTTTATGTAATGTGTTCTTCATTTTTAAAATTGGTATATAACAGAAAGTCCGGGAGCAAGTATATAGGTCTTATAAGTTCCGTTCAATTGTAATGATAGGTTATCGTCGGTACGCTTAAGGTTCTCAAATGTTACTGAAGCATCAGCCCCAAAATGGCTGCTGAATTTGTAACCAACACCACAGGTTAAATTCACCTTGTTTGCATCAGGCACTTCAGGTGTTACGTAACCAGCCTTAACCGGAGAAATAGAATAGGCCACACCTCCCCTAACAGTTAACTTATCATTTATCATATACTGCGCACCCAGGCGGAATGCATAGGCATTCTGGTAATCGCGTGGTAGCTTGGTTGGCTTTAATGCCGATGTGGTGTCTTTATAATAAAAAGCAATCGTATCCAGTGCTTTCCAGCCAATAATGTTAGCGTCAAAAGCAAAAGACAATTTATCGTTTACCTTATAGCCAATACCTAATGTACCTTCTTGTGGCAATGGCAATTTTGAAGTAAAGGGCCCAGAAGGAAAATTAGAAGCCAGCGAAGGCGGAACCGTAAATGTAGCCTGGCCATTGGTAACATTCATTGTTATTTGCGAACGGTAAGTAAGGCCGATTGAAAGCTTATCGGTAGGTTGGTAATATAAGCCAACGTTAAAACCATAATTGGCAGCTGTGGCTTTTAAATCGGCAATACCGTAATTACCATTAGCATCAACCACGGGCATAACCTGCTTAAATTCTACATCGCCCGTGCCATACACAAGGCCCGCGCCAATACCAAGTTTATTGCATACTTTATAGCTAACGGTTGGTTGAAAGTAGATAGATTGCAATTTCATATAGATAAGTGCAAAACGGCCTGTCCAGTTATCGGGCCAGCTGGCTATGCTACCAAAGGGTGTATATACGCCAAAACCAAATTTAAACCTGCTACTATCCGGCCCCCAAACTACATAAGCTGTAAATGGTGTACCTACCGGTGCATCGCTATGTGCTACCGATCCGTTATCGGCATCTAAAAAAGTGCCGTTGGCAAAAGTAGGTGTCATACCCACTGATGCGCTATTGCCCTGCAAAAACGAAACTCCGCCCGGGTTAAAGAATACAGCTGCCGCATCTTGCATTAAGCCTGTACCGGCCCCTGCCATGCCCTGTTGTTTTTGCCCCTGCAGGTTTACCTGAAAGCCCTGAGCCTTTATAAATAAAGGAGAACTGAGAATAAGAAAGAGTACTATTTTTTTCATTAAAATGTATTATGTACGTTATAGTATTGCTGGCCAATTGCTAAAGGCAAATATACATATTAGCTAACACCACATCAACCAATTCTTTCTATATCTTTAGAAAGAAAGCACCTTACCCTTTAGATACAAAAACAGGCTAAATGGTTGGGTATAAAATTCAGAAAACTGTAAAACTGCAAATTAATGCCAATCCGGCTATTACTTTGCCGTACCCGTATAACTATATGTTTGCGATCCGCTGGCATTCTTCCAGGTTACCGTACCCGATATTTTATTTCCTTGTATGGTACCACTCCATTTTAAGGTAGCTCCGTTGGAATTACGGGCAATACATGTAAACTTTACCGCAGTTGAACCGGCAGTAGCTACATATTTAGCTTCGTTAAAACGTTCATGGCTTTTAATACTCGAGGTAAGCATTTTACCTGACATAAATTGCAGTTCATCATTACCCCAATGCCAGCTGGTTTGTGTCTTTTTTGCACCCGATTGGGTAAGGGTAATAGAAAATGATCTGCCGTCAAGCGAGGTTTTTACCTGTGCTGTTGCATGTATGCCACACAATATTAGGCATACTGTAAAAAAAGAAATAAGTCGTTTCATAAATAGGTTGTTAGTTTAAGTAAATGTAATAAAACTTAGCAAACATAATTAAGGGTTTAACTAAAAAGGCAGCTTACTCAGGTCTACATTACCACCGCTTATAATTATACCTATGCGCTTACCCTTGATATTATTCTTTATTTTAAAAGCAGCGGCTATAGGTACGGCACTCGATGGCTCTATTATTATCTTCATACGTTCCCATACAAGGCGCATGGCCGTTACAATTTCACTTTCGGTAACAGGCACAATTTCGTTTACGTGTTTCCGAATAATGTCAAAGGTCTTATCTCCTAATGAAGTCAGCAAACCATCGGCAATAGTATTTGGTGGCACGGCCTCTACTATCCTACCCTGTTGCATCGATTGGTAAGCATCATTGGCATTAGCAGGTTCACCCGCAATAACCACACTTGTCGGTGAAAAATAATGGGTCGATAATGCAGTACCACTAAGTAAGCCGCCACCACCTACCGGCGCCATTATTACATCAAGTCCTTTTACATCTTCTATCAGCTCTTTAGCCGCAGTAGCCTGCCCGGTAATAATATGGTAATTATTATAGGGGTGTATAAACGTTGCCCCCGTGCGCTTTACCGCATCGGCCAAGGTTTCTTCGCGAGACTTTTGGTTGGGCTCGCAGGTTATTACTTCGGCACCATAACCCCTTACTGCATCCAGCTTTACTTTTGATGAAGTTAATGGCATTACTATATAGGCCTTTAATCCGTTATTACGTGCTGCCAAAGCCAATGCCTGGGCATGGTTACCCGATGAATGCGTTGCAACGCCATTCTTTCTCTCATCATCAGTAAGCGATAACACTGCGTTAGTGGCCCCACGGTATTTAAAAGCACCGACTTTTTGCAGGTTCTCGCATTTCAAAAACAATTCGGCCCCAACCATTGCGTTAATGCTTTGGCTGGTCATTACAGGTGTGTGATGAATAAAAGGCTTTATGCGCTCATGAGCAGCACTTATATCTTCTTTTAAGGGATACTTTTCAGGCATAACTCGAATTATTTACATTCTATACGGGTGAATAATGCGCAATAAAAAACCCTCCCAACAATAATCGGGAGGGTTTTTACAGTATAAAATATTACGACTTAGGTGCAGGCTTGTAAACTACAGTTACACTCTTATCAGGACTGGTAACAGTAAACTTATCAGCACTAATATCAGAAATGATCATAGTGTCCTTCTTTTGCTTGTCATCAGTCTGAATTAACCTCTTGCTATCCTTATCTTCTAACAAAACCCATTTGCCTTTATTGGTTTGAGCCTGGCCCATAAAAGAAACTTTCATTTCGAAAGTGCTATCAGCCTTATATTCAATAACAGAGTTCTTTAAAGCTTCCATAATAGCTTGTTCCATTTGCATACGTTGTGCAACCTGAGATTTCATCATGGTATCTTTGGTGGTATCGGCCATCTGTTTTAAGTTGGTCATTTCTTTATCAAAGTCAGCGCTTTTAAAAGACTCGATCTGCCACTTATTTACAAGCATTTTGCTTGTGCTTGAGCCATTGCTACAGCTAAAAAAATAGATAGAGGCACATGCAATTGCAAAAAGGCCTGTAATTTGTTTTGTTTTCATTTTTAAAGTTAGTGTTTATTTGCCCACAAAAGTAAAATAAGTTTTGGTTTAGAATGTTTTATTCGACAGGTATACGTAATTTATTGCTGAGATTCCTCACCGCCAACTCGCAGTTCGGAATGACAGAGGAATTTGGCTTTGGGAGTGTAGGGGTGCGGGCTTCGTCCGCGCCCCTACACTCCATTATTTAAATACAAATCCTGTCATTCAGAACGAAGCGAGGAATCTCTATTAAAACTACGGAAATGTAATTTAACAGCTCTCAAGTAGCAACAATAATGCCTATATAAGCTCTCCATTCCTGCTCATACCAAACAAGGTGGCTATTCTATTTGTCCAGCCCCTGCAAAACTTATACTGGTTGGCATCGTTGGCTATAATAGCATTATAATGCATTAACCTGGTAAGCAAATATGCTTCAGCAGATATAGTATTACTTGCATTTATAGTATTCGGCCCTAAAACACCATCTTCAGCAACTCCGCTTGCTTTTTGCAGCAACTTTATAGCCATTCCAACACCCATATTAACGGCAGTATCGAAATGAATATATTGCAGATCGGGCTTAAGCTGATCACAGCCAGCCGTATGCCAGTATTGGGTTTGATAAATAGCCTGGGCCTGGTCGGCTGTTAAATTTGCTATATCAAGGCCTGGGTGCGAAGCCTGGCTAATACCATATTTGGTTAGGCCGCCTAAGTCTCCCGTAATATTGGTTACTTTATCGCCACCTTCAAGCTGTTGAAGTACGGTAAATGCTTTGGTAATATCCATAATGAGTATTGAGTAATGGGTAGTGAGTATTGAGCATTGCTTTATAGATAAAGAACCTTATGTACTAAGACTCAATACTATGTACCCACTATTTCTATTTAAAATAATGTAAGTAGTTTATCAATGCCTTTAAATGAAGCATATGCCAGAATATGAGCCACAATAAAAAAAGCGACAATTGAAATTTTTGGGTATTGATTTAACAATTCAATTGGCCTAAGAAGCTTGTTATGTTTCCTCACCGTATAAATAAGCCCATCAATACCACGCTCTTTATTGCCACGTAAGTCTTCTTTTATCTCATTAATAACAATTGCTTGATCTTGCACTAATTCCTTAAGTGCAGCATGCTCTTCAGCACTTGCTTGCCTGTTAGCACGAATTTCTTTTAATAAAACTGATTCGAGTTCCATGATTCATAGGATTGAGTGGTTGAAGTGGTGTAAAAACAAAAAGGGAAAAGGAATTTACAGATTACTATGCGGAATGTTTACTTAGCATACTTATCTTTTAACTTGATTATTGGCTTTTCTATTACGTACCAAGATATTGATGCAACTATTACAGTCACTATAGAGTATCCTAAAAATCTGTATACCCAATTACTATTATTGTCAGGTCCATACTTTATAAGTACCCTCCAATAATATTGAAGAAAGACTGGACACTTTCTGTAAATTGGGTAAAGTGCATGATTTAAAAATTCTTCCACAAACACATGATACACATATATTCCATAACTAATCTTACCTAAGTAAACGACTGCTTTATTTTCAAGAAATCCCTTCATTAATCCTTTATGCATACCCAAAGAAGCCTTCCCAACAATCCAAAAACAGCATAACGAAAACAAAAATCTATCTAATAAGCAATAAACTGGATTAAAAATAGAAAAGCACTCGTAATCAATAACTACTAAAGCTATATAAGAAATCATACTGATTATAAATATAAGATTGTTCATCATGATTTTCTTTAATGCTTCAGGCTCGTTTAAAATATAAAAGGCCAATAAAGCACCTAACCCAAAGGAATCTAAACAATCAGGTAAAAGACCTGTTTCAAATGATCGGTTTGATTGAAACATTAAGAAAAATCTCGTAAAAAACCCAATGCAAATAACACCAATCAAAAACCGCTTCATATATGCTTTAGGAATAAGTAATATCAAAATTGGGAACAAGAAGTAAAACTGCTCTTCAACACATAAACTCCAGAAATGAGCATAGAAGCCATAATTTTCGCCATGCACATAAGCATTAAGCAACACTAGTTTTATATTGAAAGTATAAGTTATTAACCAATAAATATCCTGTCTGGCCCCAGGTATATTCAATATAAACAATACCAAAATAGACAGATAATAAATAGGAAATATCCTCAAGGTTCTACGTATATAAAACCGCTTTAATGATATTCCAAGCCCTTTATTATCTTCCTTACTCATTAATAATATTCTTGTAATTAGAAATCCACTAATAACATAAAATAAGTTAACACCAGAAAATCCTGTAGCGGGAAGAGGAGTCCGAATCCAATGACATTGCATCACAGCCAATATAGCGATAAACCTAAGGCCATCTAGTTGCGAAAAATACTTGGTTCTACCGTTTAATTCCTCCATCAGTTTTTTTCAAATTAGTTTTCAAAAATACTCATATATCTAACATATATATAATGAACTACTCACTAGAAATAATTAGCAATACTTAAGTATTTTTTTTAATTCTCATACTTCACACATTAAATCCAATTCTAATGGCAAAAGATTGGATTACATTATATAAAGTTACTTGGTTAATATTACCTGCACCGGCATATGAAATCCCAATTTGCCCAGAGGTCGGTGCACCAATACTTCCAGCGTTATTAGCACCTAGTGCATACATTACGAGATTTGGTATTGCGACTGAATTTTGAGTTAGTGAGGATGTAATATCTACTCCTCGATTGTACATATGCATTTGTGTAGAAATTGTACGAACTGAAGAAAACAATGATTTTTGAGGGCTAGTGGTACCAATCGACTGGTCATTTAAAGCTCCGGCGCCATCGGTGGTGGAAGATAATTGATGTACGTTTATTTTATATCGAAGTGTTCCTATCATATTATTTCAATTAAGAATTAAGAAAAAATTCCCGTCACTGCGAACCCGGCTTTTGCGGGCGTGGCAGCCTTAGCGTTTGCATTGAGATTGCCCCGCCACAATTGGTCGGGATTATAAAAACAACTTCGTTCCTCGCAATGACGATCTTTTGTTGCTTTCATTCGTAATTCGTAATTTTTCATTTTTAATTATAAAGGAACTACTCTGTATGCATTCAAAAGGCTTTTTGCATCATTGGGTATCTCCATAAGATTGCTTATGCCTTTATTACTGAGTTGTGCAACATCTTCACGTACTTCATAAGCGGCACCAACCATTTTCATAATAGCTTCTTGTATGCCCATGGGTACACTCGTCCATGAACTGCCATAACCGGCAGTATAGGTTACATCAAGGTGATACCTACTTAAATCATCGCCGGGAGAAAAGCCGGGAGGCAGGTTATACGTAGTGGCTGTAATAGTCAACCATTGATCCTGGTTCCCCATAACATAGTAGTCGGCATTTTGGGTAAGCGTACTTACCTCGTTCAGGTAAATAAGTTTAACGGTGCTTACACTTTGTATGGGCGCACGTGGCAGGGTGAAGTTCTTTTCTATTTTATCGTAGTATGCCTCCAGCGTCTGGGTTATAAATGAGCGGTTGCAGTATTGCTCTGCTCTTTCTCGCGCTGATTGAATCAACAAACCGAGAGTGGTATCGTCGTCGGTAAAATCAACGCGCAAATAACTCTTGACGGTGGCAAGAGCCAACTCAGTCGCCGGAGGTGTTACTATTTTTAATTCGGTAAGTGCCATGTTTTGGTATTGAGTAGTGAGTATTGAGAAGTGAGATTCAGTAAGAGCTTTTTATATCTCTATACTCATTACCCAATACTATGTACTAATTATGGCACAAAGATAAACACAATGTTTACTACTAATAAACAAAATAGTTATGTAGTTTTCAACAGGTCGAAAAAAAATATTACACAGAAGAGTAACATGACACACTAACATTGGGCTTTCAAAATTATTACTACATTTAAAGAAACAAATTCATAATCATGAAAGTATTTTTTAGTTGGTCAGGGGAAAAAAGCAAAGCAACTGCTGAGGCATTGAAGAAATTTCTAGAAAAAGTTATTCAAGCGGTAGAGCCTTTTATTTCAACAGAAATAAAAAAAGGGTCGAGAGGTATAGATACAATAAGAGTAGAATTAGAGAACACTAAAATTGGCATATTATGCTTAAACAAAGAAAACACATCTTCCGAATGGATACTTTTTGAAGCTGGAGCGCTATCGAAGACACAAGACGCCCACGTATGTACTTTTCTTCTAGATATGACGCCCAGTGATGTAAAACCTCCACTTGGGCAATTTCAACATACTATATTCTCAAAGGCTGACATAAAAAAACTCATTCATACTATAAACATCAAATTATCAGACAATAAAGAAAAACCTATTCCTGACCAAACCCTAAATGATTTATTTGACGCATTATGGGCGCCATTTGAAAAAGAATTGTCTGCGATAAAGGAAACCGAGACAACAAAAGAACCAGAGAGATCTGACAGAGATATACTAGAGGAAATCCTTCAAATAGTGCGTACTGATTCACAACAAGTAAATAATGCTCCCCTTTACACTGTTGCCTCCTTAAATGAACATACTAACTATCATAACATATTAAATCATAATCTTCTATAAACCCCTCAGTTATTACACCAGGTCCGAGTAATGCTAACCCATTTCACATAACTATCAACAAGCCAAACGATGGGAATGATTTAGACAATAATCTTCTTTAGCACAAATAAAAAAGGGCTGCCTTACAGGGCAACCCTTACTTTTTTAACTAATTTGTTTAGTGCTCTCTATTTTAAGGCATTGCACTTATTTTCCTGCCACATGAATAACAGGGTTCTTCATGCCTCTCTGTTTCCGGTTTACCCCGTCGGGTATTCCTCAATTTTAGCTTCCCGTTGCCTTTGCCCCGGGTAGGTTTATTGGTTTGTATTCCGTTTTATATTTCCAGAAGCTTCTGTAGAAATATTTAATGCCAAAGTACACCACCAAAAACCGTTTGTCAATAGTTAGGCATCGGTTTATTTACTAACAGCCCCAAATTTTTCTGTTTTTTTAACACTTTTTGATTTATACATGGCCTATACTTGCAAACCGAAATTCGGGAGGCATTTCACCAACTCTACTCCTTCAATTTTATTTCCCAGCTACCGCCGTCTTTGTTCGCCTTCGCGCTGGTCTTGCCATGGCTTATATCATATTCAAAAAAACTTTGGTACACCTGGCCCTTCATGCTATCATAATCTTCTTGTATGCTTCTTTGCCTGTAAAAGAACTTACCATCGCTAGTTATGCTATCGGTAAGCATTCCTTCGGTACCGCTTGGAGGATCGGCAGCACTGCTGCTTTGGGCAAGCAAATATGTAATACCAATATTATTGTTATTTAAAACCGTGCCGTAAATATTGGTACCACCAAACACCGGGTCGGCTTCGTAGCTCGAATATGTAAATGCCCATACCAATAATAGTGTGCTATCCTTCAGCTTTAACTTTTGCAAGCCATACGCATTCGATAGCTTAGTATCGCCCGGCTGAAGCGAATCGACATACCTGGCATATTTGTGATTTGTCTTTAACGAATCTATTTTATAAAAACCAGTAAGATATCCATGATCATCATCCATGGTTTTATCTTTATACCATTGCACCGCAAGCATCTTAACTTCATTGGCTCCCAGCGAATCATACTTTACAACATTGTCAATATAAGCTGAATCCATACGTAATGGAAAAACAACATTGTCTTTAAAGTGGGCCAGCAACTTTGCAATCTTCGGGTCTACCGGAACAACCACAGACGCTTTGGTTGTATCGCCGGGCTTTGCATTGCTTACCGATTTACCTTGCTGGTTTGTGTTACATGCCATAAGCGAACAGGCAACACTAAATAGTAGTAGTCTTTTTCTGATCATCCTTTATTCGTTTGTTATATACAATATTACTAAAAACCACCCTATTACTCCAAACCCCTAAAGGGGCTTTAGCACAGTGCGTGCATTTTACCCCCTTCAGGGGGATGGGGGTGCAGGTGATTGGGGTATTCACCATATTTGTACATTTGTTATTAAACACCGCCGCTTGAAACACCTTCTACTTGCAGCAGCACTAGTAATAAGTTCATTTGCCTTTAGCCAAGCCGATAGCAGTCGGCCGCATTATATGTATTCACTCATATCTGTCGGTGTAGGTTATGGCGAGAACCTGAGCAAAAATCCCACCACCGATGTTCGGCCTTTTTGGGGAACCAACGGGCCAACAGCAAGTGCATCAGCATTATTTGCTATTAAAGAATCGTACTGGGGCATTGCGGCAGTGCTTGGCTATAGCGCTCCGGGTTTTAATCTTTCGGCTTATGCCCCACTCGGCTTTGATACTAACAAAACCAAAACCTTTGGCGGAGGCAACACAGCACATTACAACATTTATTACTTACTAGGCGGTTTAAATATTAAACTACCACAACGCACTACCCGCACTGCTTTTGAGGTAAGGGTAATGATTGGCCCAATGATATGTGCCCTGCCCGCACTTAACTATAGTATTAATATACCCAATGGCAACGGCTACCAGGCTTACAAAGTAAGTACTACCTCTTCAACATCAACAGGTATTGCCATGAGCCCGGGTATAGGTATTGGACAAAAGCTAAATACGCATTTAGCCCTAATGCTTTATGCCGATGTACTTTATAGCGCTTTTGTTTTCCATACTACTACTACTATCATTTCACCTAATAACCCCGACCAGGTATCCACCAACCGCAGCGAGTCTGTTATGGAATACGGTAATCTTACTGCTACTCTGTCGTATAGCTTCGGGCGCATAAAACCTAATATTACGTATTAGGTTTATTTACCCCAAACCCCTAAAGGGGATTTAACACCATTCGTGCATTCTGCCCCCTTTAGGGGGTTGGGGGTATAAGTGGTTGAGAGTTTTAAAACTTAATGCTATCATCCTATATTTGCAACTATGCGCTTTAAGCTATCTATATTATTTATACTAATTAGTTACATGGCGCAAGCTCAAACCGATAGCGCCTTCTTGCTAATGCCTTGCGATACCGTTTGTAATTTCAATTACTCGGTAGATAAACCTTGCGCTACCGAACGCCAGCGCGCCATTAACGATGCCCATGCGGGTAAGTATTACTTTATTGAAAGTGCAATAAACACACCCTTACATTTAAAGTATATGCCTGCCATATGCAAAGCAAACAACCTTAGGTACTATTTTATGTCCGAATCGAGGTTAGGCTTTGAAGGGTTTAACCCTTTCCGTTGTTACATGGCTGCAATGGATTCGATACTGAAATTACATTACGGCAACTGGTACAAAATTCAAATAACGGCCAAAGCCGATAGCTGCCTTATGGCCAACATTATTACCGATACGGTTAACGAAGCCTACTGCACACCGGCACGCCTATCCGACAATAATATTCACGTCAGTTCAAAGGGTGAGTTTTTCCAGGCCCATTACGATACAGCACTGTATAATAAATTTAAACATGTGGCGGGGCCATTGGCAGTACCGTATATGATCATACAACTATTAATCGAACCCGATGGAAAAGTATCTGCATATAAGTTAATAAGCTTTGAATCTGAAGGAGTAATTTATTATAAAATGGGCAGAAGCTATAGCCTGGTATATAATAATTGTGGTAGTCAATTTTATAACCTTGCTAAACAAACACTGGCAGCCTATTCACACTGGCAGCCTGCCCTTATAAATAATGTACCTGTTCGGGTTTGGCATACGGTGCAGGTTGTTTTTGAACAATAGGGCTTAAACACCTAACAATCTTCGTTTTATTGATTTTTATCTGTTGCTTAATTGCAAACAAATTATATTTTTGTAGAGTTCCATTTCGTCGGATACCATTTTATAACTCAGGAATGAAGAAAACTGTACTCGTAGCGCTTATTTTTATTGCTTCAGTTGCTGCAAATGCTCAGCTAAAGGACTCTACTGCTGCATGGCATTATAAGACCGATAGCTACGACTGTGCTATATTTCCCATGGCGTACAGTACCGATATTGTACACAACACCAAGCGCTTTACTCCCGGCTTCCCCGATATTGATAAGGCCGAACACGCTATAGCCCAGCAAATGCTGCAACAACGCGATACTACTAAAAGGCTGCCCGATGTTTACCGTCACCTTAAGAAATACCGTCGCCAGTACTTTGGTTATACCACTACCGATGGGCACAGGGTACTTTACATAAACATGTTTTGGGAAGAAGACAAATATGTAAAGGACTGGCTTAAACAAATGGTTATGGTACAAGGCGGTGGGTCTAACTACCTAAGCATTAAGTACGACCTTACCGACAACCGCCTTTACGACCTTCAAATAAACGCCGATAACAATTAGTTATTTAGAGCTTTAAAACACCAGACTTCCTTTACTTTTTTAAATAATATTAGAAACTTCTAATATTATTGTAAACACAGGCATTTCCTAAAAATCAATGGGGTGAAAAGCAGGTATTTATAAAAATACTGACTTAAATCATATTTTATAAGGTTACCTATTTGTTAATTTGCTAGTGATTAGATAGGGCATTACGCCAATAGCACAGAGGTTAGAAAAGCGAATTTTATTTAAATAGTCTTGATGTTGTGGTTTGTCTGGTGAAAACTTATGGCAACCGCGCTCTAAAACGGGGGGAGGTATGGGGTCCTTTCCCCTTTTAGCTTTTTAGGCCCTCACCTATTACATTCTGTGCCCCAGTCCCCTAAAGAAATTATAGAAACAGAACACCACAATTGCCACTATACCCAGCAGCATTGTGCCTATCAATATCGAGGCTACGCCCATTACTATTATTTTAAATACCCTTACCATGCCGCAAAGATAGTGATTAGTCGCTAGTCAACAGTCGTGAGTTATATTTTCATTTTTAGTTTTTCACTATTCACTTTCTTTGGCACAGTACTCTGCATCTATGTGTCCATTCCTATCATCGAATCTCTTCACCTCACGTGCCGTAGCTTTGCAGTAGTTAGTCGACAGTCATTAGTCGTTAGGGCTGTTTGCGTTAGAGATAGCAGCGGAAAGCCCGCAGTGAAACGAGGACTTGCAGCGAATAGCCCGACCCCTTGCGCAGCTTGGGGAAACGCCCAAATTTTGCATTTAGAATTTACATTAAAGTAACTGCTCCCATTCCTTCCTAAACTCAAACTCGTTAATAGGTATAGAGCTTTGCCGGGCATAATGATGCATAAACAGCTTACCACGTGTAGGAATCTTATCTATCAGCCGCCACCAACTTGTAATATGGCAATGTATTTCAGTAGCATGCTCAATGATAGATGCCCATTGCAACATAGGCGTGTTTTTAGGAGGCACAATAATATCTAATGACGGATCGATATACTTACGGTTTACAAAATAGGTACCCGGGCTACCACCTTCGGGTACAAAAGCATAGGGCCTTGTTGGAACTTTTAACTGCACCACGTGTTTTACCTGCGTTGGTATAGGGCAATGTTCATCGCGCTTGCTATAGTCGAGGTTGGCAGCCATATACAAGCCAATCATATCATTATGGCCCTTAATGCCTACGGTTTTAGTTTCGTCGCTATGTATGTTCAGCGTTTCATATTCACGCTCCAGTTCGGGCAGGTGTGCAAAGTTGCGCATGGTTACAAAATCGACTGCCGCATGTTTTGGAAACAGGCTTGGTACCGTTGCCATGCAATGTGCTTGCACTGGTATTAGCAGGGGGGCTTTTTTAGATAGTTGCATTATCAGCGATACGCAATCTATAGTATCGCCCATGGCTACTACATATTCTTTGCCCCATTTCAGGCTCAAAAATTTCATTGGATATTATTTATTGATTAGTTCAGAATAATACATCAGTTAATCATTCTTTGGGCGTTCCCCTCTCCCGAGTACTCGGGACGGGTCGGGCTATTCGCTTTTACTCCTCGCTGCGCTGCGGGGTAACCGCTACTATCCCTAACGCAAACTACCATTGCACAAGGGTAACGGCACGTGAGGTGAAGAGATTCGATGTTAGAACTTGACACATAGTTGCAAAGGATTGTGCCAAAACCAAATCAACTTTATTTGCGTTGAGATTATTCGGTTCTCTATTTATTTTTCAAAGATCCTGATGAGCCCCAAGGGGATTGCTTCGTTCCTCGCAATGACAATCATTGACTAACGACTACTTTCCTAAGTTCAACACATTCTGATTATAATCGCGATTAAAGGCTTTCACACAATCGCGGGTATAAGCCTCACGCAAATCTGCCGGAAGCTTTTTAAGCGTAACCGAAGTTAAGTGCGTAACCCGCAACGGACTCTTAACCTCTTTCAGTCCATGTTGCTTAATTTGTTCGCTGGTAACATTATCGGCACACCAAAAAAGATAATCTTGTTTTAGCTTACCTATTTTATAATAGGCCTTGCGCGTAATTACAAAACAAAAGCCGCTAATAATTTCAGGATGAAGGAAACCATGTTGGTTAGCGAACGATAGCACATCGGCTCCGGTATCTTTTATAATTTGCAGCACGCTGTGCAAAAACTCATCAGGGAACACCACATCGTTATTGGTAAAACATATTAACTCAGCATTACCCATAGTAGCACCGTTGTTTAAGCACTGGTTATAATTGAAGGGATGCCTTTGCAAATAAGTATCGGCATTGGCATAGCGTATCTGTTCACTCTTTTCCAACACTATTACATTCACCTCGGGTGATGCAATACTATTGATTGCCGCCTGAGTCATAACAGCCCCACCCCAACCCTCTCCATTGTGGAGGGAGCCTTGGCTTGGAACGATCACTTCTTGTTCCCCCCCAATGGGGGTATTAAGGGGGGCTGCGGGTTGTAGTCCTGCATCACTCACCATCACCACATCCATCTTTATCATGGGGCTTGGTTTAGGTTTTTTATACTTTGGTGAGTAACGGTGTGTTTCGCTGGTAGCAGCCGAGAACCGGTAATGGTACAGTGGCTTTTCAATGCGATATTCAGTCTTTAGCAAACGCCTAACACGCAAGCCATAGTCGGTATCTTCGCCAAAGCTTTTTTCGAGGAACATGGTTTTGAGTGCATATTCTCGCTTAATAGGTATTAAGTGATTAGGTACACGCAGGCGTGGTTTGCCGGGCTCATCCACATTCAATAAATTTTGTAAACTGTATTCGACAGCCACCGAAGTGCCATCTGCTGTATAGATAGCATTAAAGCAAACGCAATCGGGCTTCTGCTCTATGCCCTTCATAATTTCAACAACATAGTTATCGGGAACCCAATCGTCATCATCCACAAAACAAACGTAGTCGCCTTTAGCCAGGCTTAACAGCTTGTTGCGTTTTTCGCCAACGCTCATGGTTTTGTTATCGCCCAGCCAAAGCAGTTCAACCTGGTTAGGGTATTTATCGGCTTGGGTTTGTAGGTGTTCGCATAGGTTTGCAAACAAAGTCAGTCGCTTTTGCAGCGAACAGACAAGAATTGTCAGTTTCATTTTAGTGGTTTTAGTGGTTAGTAACTCGTCACTGCGGGTCCGGCCACGAGTGCTCGGGGCGGATGTGGCAGTCTGAGTATTTGCTTTGAGATTGCCCCGCCACAATTGGTCGGGATTATAAAAACAACTTCGTTCCTCGCAATGACAAACGCCGCATTCTTAATTTTTAATTCGTAATTTTTAATTGATTGGGGCGCCATTAACATCATAGCTCTTTACAGGGCCGCTAATAATGTCGTTGGTATAGGGTATTTCAGATTTTACTTTCCCATTCTCATAATATTCTTTGGCTGTTCCGTTTCGTTTATCTAATGTATATGGTGCTTCAAATTGTAGTTTGCCGTCTTCGTAATACTGCTTTACAAGTCCATTGGTTTTACCATCAGTCACCGGAAATTCGCCTTTAAGTATACCGCTTTCGTAATAGTCTTTTTCGACACCATTTTTTTTACCATTGGTTATAGGCGTTTCGTATTTCAGCTTACCGCTTTCATAATATTCTTTAACAATACCATTAGATACACCGTTGCTGTATGGAAACTCAGCCTTTAGCAAACCGCTTTCGTAATAATCTTTTTCAGTACCGTTTATCTGATCTTGCTTGCAGGGCTTTTCGCTTTTTAGTTTACCGCTCTCGTAGTACTCTATTACAAGGCCATCGGTCTTATTATCCAGGTAAGGGTATTCACCTTTAAGTATTCCACTCGGGTAATAATCTTTTTCGACACCGTTTTTTTTACCATTTACAAAAGGTGTAATAAATTGGGGTTTTCCGCTTTCGTAAAACTGAGAGTCAACACCGGTTTCAACACCGCCCACAAAAGCAAATAACCCCTGGCGGAGTCCGCTTTTATAAAATTCACGTTGTACGCCATCTATCTTACCGTTTACAAAAGGAATTATCCAGTTTACAGTGCCATTATCGTAATACTTTTTAAAGAGGCCATGCTGAATACCCATTTTATAAGTCGTTTCTTGTGCAAGTATTCCACTTTCTAAATATTCTTTTTTAATACCATTAACAGTATCATTGGTAAACGGAACTTCAATATGGAGAGCCCCGCTATGGTAAAATATTTTCTGTACACCGTTTTTCATACCATTTATGTAAGGCAGTTCAAAAAGCTTAGCATCATCATTCCGGAAAAAGCCATTTACAACACCTGCAGGTTTACCCAAATGATAATTGGTAAGCACATAAGCCGGCGCAGCCCCATCAGTAGTTACATGGCCTGTACTATCTATATACTCTATCCACTTACCTTCTTTAACCGTATCTATCTTATGGTTCTCAGCTTCAGCTTTATTTGTAAAACCGCCTGATTGAGCTAAAAGTGAAAAGTGAAACGCTAAAAGTGAAAAAAATAAGATCGCTTTCATTTTAATTTATTTTACCGCAAAAACGCAAATGTTATAATTAATCCCATCTCAATTATTAAATATTGAACTCATTATTGTTTCGCAATTTTTAATTCTTAATTTTTAATTGATTAAAAGCTACGCTTTTAATCTCGTACCATGCGTGCTCAATACCCACAAAGGTAAAGTTGTTGCGGTATACCAAGCCGCACTTTTGCAATACCGCCTTCGATGCTTCATTATCTAAATTGGCAAAACCATAAATTTCGGTTAGGCCAAGGGTGTTAAACCCATAATTTATACAAGCCTTAGCGGCTTCGGTTGCATAGCCTTTGCCCCAGGCTTGCTTTATAAACCTATAGCCAACATCGTGTATGTTAATGTGTCCGTTTACAGGTTCTTTAATAAGTTTTAGGCCGGCCCAACCTATAAACTTACCCGATTGTTTTTCAATAACCGCCCAGCGGCCAATGCCATTATCTTCATATTGTTTCCTTATAAAGTTAATGGCATCGCGGCTTTGTTCTATGGTTTTAACCGGTTCGTTGCCCAGGTATTTGTGCACCTCCGGGTCTGAGTCGAGCTCAAACATACCCTGGTCGTCGGCCATTACCAACTCCCGTAATATCAGTCTTTCTGTTTCTGCAAAGGTTTTCATTTCTTATTCCATTTTTGTCATGCTGAAGAATGAAGCATCTATTCCATTTAATTACTTGGGCGTTCCCCTCTCCCGAGTACTCGGGACGGGTCGGGTCCCGCAATGCTGCGGGATCCTCGCTATGCTCCGGGCTTTCCACTACAATCCCTAACGCGAACCACATTAGGTGATATTTCATTTACAACTCACCATTTACACTATTTACTTCATCAGTTTGCCATGCTCATCATATGTGGCATCTGCCATACGGCGTCCGTCCCTCCACTGTATTTCTTCTTTTTTTATACCGCTTTTATAATAAAAAGTAGCCAGTCCATCTTCTACATTGTTGGTATACGGTATTTGGGCGGCCAATTTTCCTTCGGAGTAAAACCATTTGTAAACGCCATTAAGTTTGCCATTTACATAACATGCTTCGGTATAGCCACCGCCATCTGCTTCATCATAGTCTTTACGTGCAGTACCGCTTAGCACGCTATCGTTTACATATATACACTGGCACTCCAGCTTACCATCAGGGTAAAACCATTTAAAACTGCCATTAAGCTTACTGTTATCATACGTTGCTTCGGTATAAGCTCCTTCTCCGCCTTTTTCGAAATTGCTGCGCTCAATTCCGCTTACCGGAATGCCCAGGTCATATACACACTTATAATCTACACTTCCATCGGGCTTATAAAATATAGCAATGCCATTGACATCATCATCTTTCATAGCCTGGGTAAACTTCGGTTTGCCATTCTCATAAAAGCCTTTTTTAATGCCTTGTGCCAAACCATCTACATAGGTCACTTCTGTTTCTACTTTACCATCGGCATAATACCAGTACATGGTTCCATTCAACGCACCATTTTTATAAGTACCTATCGAATAATCTCCATCATCATCCGGATCGCTTTTAAATTTCCCGTCTATAATTTCATCGTTTTTATAGGTCGCCGTATATTGAACTTTGCCATTTGTATCATACCAATGTACTATACCCTGCACACTATCATTCTTATACATAGCATCTTCACTCAGTTTGCCATGGGCGTAATACCACTTAACCAAGCCGGTACGGTTACCAAATTCGTAGTTGCCCTCGTAGCTTAAGGCACCGTCGTCGGCATATTCTTTTTTAATTCCGTTAAGCTTACCATTTACATAAGGCGAAATGGCTTTTACCTTTCCGTTTTCGTAATACTCGGTGTAATTGCCATTTAGCTTACCATCAACATACGGAGCCACATATTGCAGCTTGCCGTTTTCGTAATATGCCTTTTCGGGCCCGTCAATATTATCATCGGTGCAGGGAGTCTCTTTCTCCAGCTGCCCATTGGGGTAATACTTCCTGGTAACCCCGTCGTACAACCCGTTTTTACGGGGTATTTCCAGCTCCAGTTTTCCGTTCTTATAAAAATCTCGCGTGGTACCTGTAATGGTATCGTGCACATAAGGTATCAACGATTTTATCTTTCCGCTTTCGTAATACACCTTTACCGTATCATCTGGCCTGTAACCCCATGCCGCATATTCGCACCGCAGTTTACCATCGCGGTAATAGGTGCGTATCATTCCGTTGGCTTTACCCGCACGGTAAAACACCAGGTTGTAAAAAGGCGCGTTGGTATCTTTAGTAATTTCGAAATTACTATCTAACCTATCCAGCCATTTGCCTGTCTTTACCCCCATTATATCTATGTTCTCAGCTTCCTTTGGGTTTGTAAAGCCCGTATCGTTACGGCAGCTTATTAGCAGCGTAGTTAGTAGTATGGTATATATTAAGGGGCGTTTCATATATATTGTCAGTCTGAGCTTGTCGAAGACCTTCCTATTTAATTTTCACTTTTAGCTTTTCATTTCTAATTTCATTTGGGCGTTCCCTCGTTCCTCGGTCGGGCTATCCGCTTTTACTCCTCGCTGCGCTGCGGGGTAACCGCTTCTATCCCTAACGCAAACTACAATTTACTGTTTCTCTAACGACTTACAACTTTCCACTTATGACTTCTTTTTACTTTACATATTTTTACACGAAACAGGGTATTTGTGTAAAGCATTCACTCCATTAATAAATTATCATTACACACAATTGCACACAGGTCGAAAAAATGTGTGTAGCTTCTCATCAAGTATTTCATTTTCATCCCATCCCCTAAAGGGACTCTTAAAACTATTGGGTTCAACATTGTTCCTCAATTCTTAATTACTAATTTTTAATTCTTAATTGGCCTAGTGGCTTTTCGAAATTCCTTCCTTCCCCTTATAATACAACGTCTCTTTTTTAAGTGTTCCATCCGCATTAAAATCTTTAACTACTCCGTTTATAGTATCGTTAATATACGGAGTTTCTTTTACAAGGTGTTTACGGCTATCAAATTCTTTAGTAACCCCATTCCTGGTACCATTGGTGTATGCTTCTTCTTCGTATTCGGTTCCATTAGCATAGTAATACCTGGCAATGCCGTTTAGCTTACCACTTTTATAAACCGCTAACCTATAAATTGGCTTTGTAGTATCTCCAGTGTTTTTAAATTCCTCCACCCACTTACCTTCTTTTTTACCATTCACCATTTTGTTTTTGGCTTCGGCTTTATTGGTAAAGCCACTATCGTATGCTTCTGTATGGGCATGCTTTTGGGCCTTCACCGATACAGAGATACCCATTAAAAATACTGGTAGTACTATTGCTTTTAGTTTCATAGTTATTTTAGCTCGTTTAAATTTTGGCACATAATGGCACACACTTCAATGTTTCATGTGCCAATTCATGCTACTTTATTTCATTGCCGTTTTCATCGTAGTTCTTAATTTCTCCCGGTGTACCCTCGTTATAACTTACTGTACGTTCCAACTTACCATCTTCGTAATACATTTTGCTTAGCCCGTTTAAATTACCGTTGTCATAGGTATCTACATCTTTCAGCTTACCATCTTCGTAGTATGTGGTAACAGTGCCATTCGGCACACCATCAGAATATTCAGCTTCCTGGTGTATATTGCCGTTTTCATAATAAACTTTAACCTCTCCCACTTTTATTCCGTGAAAATAATTAGTAAGCGATTTCATTTTTCCATTAGGATAGTAGAATTTAACCGTTCCATGCAAAGTGTCATTTATCACCATAGCATCCGATCTTACTTTCCCATCTTCATAAAAATTTTCTTCCCGTCCATTTTCCCTGCCATTGTCATAGTGTATGCGAAACATCAACTTTCCACTTTTATAATACCCGCGCTCAAGCTTAGTAAACTTACCCGCCTTATATACATTAAGTGCATAATACGGCGCATTGGTATCTGTAGTAAGTCTGCGCAATGAATCCAAATAATCGATCCACATCCCTTCTTTTTTTCCATCTATGGTTATGTTCTTCGCCTCTGCTTTATTGATAAAGCCACTATCGGGGTATTGTGGTTGTTGGATATGCTTCTGCGCCATCATAAAGGCAGGAGCAAGTAATAAAGAGCAAGTAATCAGTTTTTTTAGTTTCATAGTTATTTTATTATTTTATATCGCATGTATGAAGCGTAAAAGTTATTGTAGTCAACGAGGGTTATCATTTAGGCTTTACTTTATTTACCGGCTTTCTATTTTTTTACCATTGATAAAATAATGCCAAAACATATACTTATTGCTTTTATTCTCGTAGTATCTTACTACCCCATTTAGCTTGCCGGCTTTGTAAACACCCAAATCATAATACATGGCATTAGTATCTGCAGTTGGTACGTTTATGGTTGTTTCATAAGGATTAGAATTTGATGTTTTAGTTTCAAGATTATAATACTCCATCCATTTCCCATCCTTCAAACCATTTATAGTAACGTTCTTGGCCTCTGCTTTATTGGTAAAGCCACTGTCAGCATATAAATATTTGGTATGGTGGGCCTTTTGTCCAACCACCAAAACAGGCATAAGAAGTAAAAAACAAGGTATTATTATCTTTAGCTTCATAATTATTTTATTTCGTTACCAATTCGCCCCGCCTAAATCCTCCCCTAGAGGGGAGGACTAAAGGAGTTTTCTTTCCAAAAACCTCTCCCTCGAGGGAGAGGTTTGGAGAGGGCTGTTTCATTTTACTTTTCATTGCCGTTTTTATCAAACTCTTTATGATCGGTCTCTGTACCATTACTGTAATCGGTTTCGCTATCCAGCTTTCCATCTTTATAATACTTTTCGCTAACCTTATCACCATCCTTAAATACAGTCTCCTGAAATAACTTGCCACTGGCATCATATATCTTCTCGGTACCGCTTATTTCATTATCAATGTAAGGTGTCTCTGTTATAAACCCGGTTTCGTAATAGGTTTTGCATAGCCCGGCTCGCTTACCCATCTTATTGGTAACCTCAAATTTCAATTTACCATTCTCGAAATACTCCCGCTCCGGACCATTTTCAACGCCGTTGCTGTACATGGTTTCTGCCAATAGTTTACCGCTCTCGTAATAGCGCTTCTCCAATCCGTTCTTCACACCATCGCTGTCGGGTATCTCCTGGCTCAGGTTTCCATTCTCGAAATACCACTTCACTATTCCGTTTGCTTTATTGTTTTTCTTAGGCATTAGTATCTGTATCTTGCCATCATCCCAATACCATTTGCCAATACCTTCTTCTTTTCCATCTACATAAGGTATCTCAGCTCTTAACTTACCATCAGCAGTATATACCTTCATTATTCCATCTTTTACGCCATTCGATAGCAGAACTTCACTTTTTAGCATGCCGTTACTGTAATACTCTTTGGCCGTTTGCTTGCAGCTGGTTATAAGCAATGCAATAAGTAAGGTTATATACAGTGGTTTGGTCATTTTATTTCGTTACCGATTTCGTCATAGTGTTTTGTTTTTCCTTGTATACCAAACACCCCATTCTTATAATTAGTTTCAGACTTTAATTTCCCATTTTTATAATATTCTTTTACTTCTCCATTTAAGTTACCCTTGGTAAAAGGCATCTCAAAGTTCAACTCACCACTTTCATAATAGGTTTTCTTAATGCCATTTATTTCACTTCTAAAGCTTCCAACTGTACTATCTATAATATAAGGCACTTCATACATAATCTTTCCATTGTAATAATAATCTATTCCCGTTCCGTATTCGCAACCCCTTTTAAACGAATGCTTAGATTCAATTTCTCCTTTCTCACCGTAAACAATTTCAATTCCATCCTTTACCCCATTCTTATATGGAACTACTTTAAAAACTTTACCATTTTCGTAATACCATTTTTCAATTCCATTTTTATCATCATTAGAATAAGGAGTTTCTTTAATTACTTTATCACTTTCGATATATTCCTTTACCACTCCATTTAACTTACCATTATTAAAAGGGGCTTCCTTTGTTAACATACCCTTAAAATACTCTTTAGCGATTCCATCCCTTTTACCGTTTATTGTTGGGTATTCACCCCACTCATACCCGTTTTCACTATACCACTTCTCGACTCCATTTACATAAGGGATCTCTCGTTCTATTTTTCCGCATTTATAATATTCTCGAACTATACCATATGGCTTACCCTTTTTATAAATCGTGAGTATGTATATTTCATATCCCTTATTAGTATCAGTTACATAATGATTATAATCCCAATATTCAATCCACTTACCTTCTTTGAGTCCATTAACCATATCATTTTTAGCTTCATTTTTATTAGTGAACCCATTTTTTTGCTGGCACGCAATAAGTATCAACAGGCAAACAGATATTAAGATGATATACAGTGGTTTCCTCATACCTCAAATTACTTCAATCTTTCTTTTAGGTCTTGTGGGTCTTGGCGGGTATCCCATATAGTTAATATCTGTATCTGATTCTCTTTTACTGTATAAAGAATAAAATAATCGCGCACCTTCTTAGCTCTAATCCCTCTGGCATCTGTTGGCTTACCAATAAACGGGTATTCTGCAATTAGTTTTACAGCTTCTCTAATAAGCATATCCAGTTTAATACTATATAACTTAGAGTGGTTCCTGTTTATCCAGTACGATAAAATATTCTTACGGTCGTGTATTGCCAGTGCCGACCATACTATTTCTTTAGCCATCGGTCAATCTGATCGTCTGCCTGCTTATTTGTATAATGTCTGCCTTCTTTAATATCTTTTTGTCCTTGAGCAATTGCTTTCTTTACACGCGCAGGGATTTTCAGCTTCTCAATATCCTCTGTCTCAATATTCAATAACCTGTACAAATCTTCCAATACATCAGGGTCTTTAACCGATTTTATGGTACTGATAAGCTTATTCTTTATTTGCAGTGTAGTCATGGCTATATAATTAATGAGTAACCTATACAAATTTACGAAAAATCCTTGTTTCTGCAAAATACCGGCTTGCTTGTTCAATCCTCCCACTTCCCCCTCCAGCGGGGGACAAAAACCGCCCTCGTTTTCATTCGTAATTCTTAATTTTTAATTCTTAATTGTAAAAAAAGCCGGACCCGTCCCTAAGAACAAAGCCCGGCCAAACCAACCATGAAAGAACTAAATAGAAGCCCCTCCTAAATCCTCCCCATTGGGGAGGACTTTAGCAAGCTCTGTTTCCTTCCCTAATGGGGAAGGTTGGGATGGGGCTTTGCTTTACGAGCCAGAAGCTTCCGCCTGGTTAAAGTTGCCATACACAAATGCGGTTGGTCGGTAAACCACATTGGCAAGGCGTTCTTCAACAAGCACAGTAATAAACCCCTTTACAAAGTTGTCTACGTGCTGATTACTGAAGGTTACGTTTATCTCGTCGCGGTAAGCAAGGGTAGCACCCAGTTGAAAATCGCCGACAAGGAAGTAACCCTGTGTCATAGCCGTGTTAGCAATAACCTGCGCACCGTTAATAAAGAAGGTGCCCGGTGCTCCGCTTATCATTTGCGGAAACTGGTAACGGCCATAACTATCGCGGCTTAACACCAATGCGTTATAATCGTTCGGGTGAATGATAATATAGTTTGGTGTGTAGTACAACACGCGAGCCTGGGTAACAGCCTGGTGCAGCACATCGTAATAGTTAATGCTGCTTGGTGTAGCACCCGGAATAATTGGGTTAGCATACGCCGATGCAATAGGTGCAATACCCTGCAAATTTGGCGCACTGTTGTTACCCGATATTATCTGGGTATCTTCCTGCATCAGCAAGCGGCCGGCTACGTGGGTGTTAATGTAGTTATCTACAAAGTCGGCATCTTCCATCATTTCTTTACTAATGGTAAGGTAAGTGTTCAGCTTACGTACTACCACTTCTTGCGCGGTAATGGTAAAGTCGCTCTGTGCCGCACTGGCTCCTTCTGCTGTGCTTCCACTTCCGTCGTTTTCACCGGTCAACTGGTTAAACAGTATCTGGTTACTATCGGTAGCCGTAGTATTCATAAACTGGCGTATATGCACCGGCCTTAAGGGTTGCGAATAAATACCTTCGAGCCTGGTAGGTGGTATAGCATCAGTGCCTATTAGGTTGCTACCTTCGGTAACATTACCTGCCGTTTTGGTAAATAAATGATTTGCCTTTAACGACAAGCTTACCGGTATGCCGGCTTTATTCCTCAGACTCGCCAGTCCTTCGCGTTGTGCATGCAGTAAGTCTTTTACGGTCATGCCCCGGTCGGCAGCACCAAATATTCTGCCTTTTTTAAGCATAGCAGTCATCTGGTCGAAGTCCTTACGCAGGGCCTCGTATTTATCGCCCAGCTGCCATTGGTTGGCTGCTATTTTAGCATCGAGCGATTTTAGCTGCGCATCTTGCGCTTCGCCTTTTGTTTTTATGGTGTTTATGTTATCGCTTATTTCTTTCACGATAGCGTCCACTTGTTTGTTTTCCATTGTTCAGTGTTTAATTGTTATTTCTGTATTCGTCATTGCGAGGCACGAAGCAATCTCAGTTTTTGTCATTCTGAGTGAAGCGAAGAATCTATTCATTATTACTTGGGCGTTCCCCTCGTTCCTCGGGTCGGGCTTTACGTTACAAGTCCTCGCTACACTCCGGGCTTTCCACTGCAATCCCTAACGCGAAACACCAGCGCGCCTTAGTAATGGCACGTGAGGTGATGAGAGAAGATGATAGGACTTGACACATAGATGCAAAGGATTGTGCCATATCCAAGTCATCATAATGCCTTTATTGTTTAAGCAAAGAATTGATCTTATTGAGCACATTAAGCTCAGCATCGTTTGAAGCGGGCAAAGTGTGATCGCACGGCCTTGCTGCCAAAAGAGCCTGTAACTGCTTAAGCTCAATCTCTAAAAGTGTATAGGTATCATCGTGTAGGTTGCCGCGGTGCAGCTGCTTGTAAATAAGCGAACTGCGCTCCAGCGCCTCATCGAGAATATTCTGTGATGTTAGATGTGAGTAGTGAGTATTGGGCAGTGAGTAATTTGATTTTATGCCAACCAGCGGAGTATTATGGTTCGCTCCCCAGGTAACGGTTGAGCCCTCCCACAACTTAGCCTCCTTAATAACATTTACAGATGTTTCGACAGGCTCAACATGACGGTCACCCTGAGCTTGTCGAAGGGCTTCGATTGAAGAGTTTATCATCTCAAAGCCCACGCTATGCTCCTTGTACACACCATCGCGGTAAAGTTGTAACACATTATCGCCCAGTTGTGTTTTAGCAATAGGTGTTTCGAAGTACAAACCCGTGTTATCTTCTTTCAGCAAGCTGGGGCGGCCAATAGGTTGCAGGGTGTTGTGTTGCAACAGGTGCATAATGCGACTACTGTTTTCGTTCAGGCTTTTGGCAAAGCAACCGGGTGCAAACATATCGCCATCGCTGTCCGTGGTGTTGAACGATGCAAAATATCCACAAACAGTGCGGCCAGTGGTATCAACATCTTTCAGTGAGTTGTTGCCTGCGCTTTTGGTTTGGTACCAGCGCCATTCGGCTTTGCTCTCCCAGGGAGCAGTGCGGCCAAACTCGTGGTAGTGCTTTTGCAAATGCGCTTTCACAGCATCTAAATCATACTTCGGTATTTCAACGCCGCCACGTGCACCCATCAGCGCATTGCCTGCGGCCATAAGGCCCTTGAGGTTGGTGTGGTATGTATCGGCACGGTGGTGAGGCAGCTTGTAGCCGTTCTTCTGCTCAGGGCGGGTAACATCGTCCCAGGCGCACATAACGCGCAGGTCGTCGGTACCGGCCTTGGCAATTTCGGCATCTGCATCCCAGGCTGCATCGGGTGCATCGAGCGAGTAGTGTTTGAATGGTATGGCTCCCATAACTGCAATTTTATATGTTGAATTTTAAATTCTAAATGAGTACTGTGGTTCGCCGTTTTCAATTCAAAATTTAAGATTTAGAATTCAAAATTCAGCGTTTGTTTGACGTTGCAAAGGTAAACACAATGTTAAATACTAATAAACATTTTGTGCTGTTAGTTTTCAACAACTCAAAAATTTAGATTTGTTTTAAACTCTTGGGCGTTCCCCTCCTAACGTCGGGTCGGGCTGTACGCTTTTACTCCTCGCTGCGCTGCGGGGTAACCGCTGCCATCCCTAACGCGAAATACCAGCGCACAAAGTGACGGCACGTGAGGTGAAAAGTGACGATAACAGAAACGGACACATAGTTGCAGAGAATTGTGCCTGAAAACCGAACTAATTTATCGGGATAATTCAAGCCATCAATTCCGCACCGTTTTACGAAAAGAGAGAAAGAAAAAAACTCCCATTTTTCTTTCCCCCCTTATACCCCCCTTTCTATATCCCCTTAAAAAAGAAAGAGAGAAAAGTGCCCAAAATTTCATTTTTCTTATTAAAATTTCTAATTAAATAATCACAGAACAACATCGCTCTTAAATAACTGGTAATTAAACAATAGCAGGTGTTCCGGCGGCGGTTTTACATACCGGTTTTTAGGCACAAAAAATAAGCTACAATTAAGCATATGCTTCCTCGTAGCTACTGCTTAGCAAAAAAATGGTGAATTGTGAATGGTAAATGGTGGACGAAATTGGCGTAAAAATTCGTGAAATTCGCGTCAAAAAAACAGCCACAGATTAACAGATAATTATTTGCTATTTTTACAAAACAAACACCACCATTATGAATCAAACAACAGACATTTACACACTCGAGTTAAAACCCGCTAGCGGTTTAAAATTCACCTTCGTATTTCAACTGGCCTTCTCCTTAGTAGCGTTGGGGCTTTTAGCCTATTTGCTCATTATAAAAGCACCATTGTATTTGAAAAACAATTTTCTACTTATTCTGTTTCCTTTAGCGTTTATACAAATTGCATTCAGGTTTGTTGAAACAAGCAAATGGATAATGTGGATATTTAAGGGCAATGAAACCATTACGCTCGATAAAACAACCATGACCATTAACAAAATAATTGGCCAGAAAGAAACTAACGAGGTTTATGAAATAAACCAACTAACCGATTTGTATGTAGAAGAAAACAGTAGGGCACAATCTCTTTTACGATCGCTGCGTTTAACATCAAACTATTACAAAAACCCGATAGTGCTTTTTTATAAATACAATGGTAAGCGAAAGCGTATTGGTAACTACTGCGCTGCCTTTCCGGCTGATGAGTTAAGAGCTGAAATATTGAAAAGAGGAGCGAGCAAATGAGAAGTATCTTCAGCATATTTCTACTATTTATTGCAGTCCTTGTCGCCGGAGTAGTTAAAAACAAAATACGATACAGAAAGCCAATGGGGTTCTGTGGAACGGGAGAAGAATTTATTAACTCGGGAACATATAGATTCAATCTTTCTTATTACGAAAATATTGCTGGCTATAAGCTTTGGTGGGGAAGACATGACCGGGGCTTGCCCAAATAAATCATCTTAAATTTTCCTTGAATAAAGGCTACCATAATTTGATAAGATTGCTTCGTTCCTCGCAATGACGGGAATTTTGCTCCTTTGCGTCTCTGCGGTAAAACACAGCATTTCTTAAAAAGTGTTAAAAACCACCTTGTTGAAATTTTTGCAATTAAACCTGCTCACCAAATCTTCATCAAACTTTTGTTAAAGAACGCTCAGGTAATTATTTATTATTTTTAAAACCTTTTTACCCCAAACCCCTATGAAAACCCCAACCACACTAGCTGCTTTATTTATTGCAGCTATCGGTTTTACGCAAACCACACCTGGCAGCCAACAAACTATTAAACTAAAATACGATACTAACGTATTGCGCATATCTGGCAATAAAGTGCCTATTGGCATTGTCAGCTATTCTGACAAGGGCGTGTTACAACAAACCCGTGGCTTATTAAATGGCAACTACAACTGGACCAAATACCGCATTGAGGTTGACAGTGGCAGCTATACCAATGGTAAAATTAAAATGGGTGGCTCAACAACTCTTTACAAAAAAGGCGATTCGGTAACGGTGCATGTTTATGCCCGCAAATGGTTACTTGGCGGCAAAGGCGCTCTTTTACTCACCGGCAAAATACCTTACAACTACGAAACCGGAATAAAAATATTAACCAAAGGCACCTTTACTAAAGCTCCCGGCAACCATGTGGGGTTTGGCATACATACCACTTACAATAACAAAATGACAGTTGACAAATGGGCTCCTGCATCTAAAAATCTGCAAGATTTTGTACTTGCCGCTGATAGTGGCAGCCACATATCAAAATCGAAGGGTGACCTGAAGATAGATAACGACCCTGTTAAAATTATAAACGACAAAGTGAGGCTGATAGCTATTTTAGCTAAAGATCCTGCCATAAAAGATACGTTGCAAATAGTGCTCGATTATGTGGCAAATTACCAATGCAACATTGCATCGGCAAATACCGGCCACAACCTAAAGGTTACGGCTAATGTGTATGACGATAGCCTTATACATGCCAAGCTTATGCATATACATGTTAGTGATAGCATTGGCAAAAAGGCGTACGACTATGTATTTAATACTGTGGGCGGCTCTATACATATCAGCACCAAGGGCGCTAACGGTGCCGATGGCACACAAGGATATACAGGCGCCAATGGCAGTAATGGTTCAGATGGTATAATAAGCACTACTGATGAAACTACCACTAACGCCGATGGTACAACAAGTACAACTACTATTACATCTCAAGGGCCCGGTAGCGATGGCAGTAATGGCGACGATGGCGGTAACGGTACTGATGGCGACAATGGTAGCAACGGAGGAAACATTACCGTAATTTATAACGCTGCAGCACAACCCTACTTAAATTTACTTACTGCAGTAAGCATACCCGGCACTGGTGGCATGGGAGGCATGGCCGGCAGCGGTGGTGCTGGCGGCAGTGGCGGCAGCGGCAATCCATCGGGCATGTCAGGCAACAGAGGCAATGATGGCCTGCCTGGTAATGATGGTGCAAATGGTATTAGCGGAAAAGTTATTTTTATGCCACAATAATTTAAGAATATTCCGACCCTCTCCTTGAGCAAGGAGAGGGATAAAGGGTGAGGTCGGCAGGGGAACAAATAGCAACTTATTTGCTATTTTTATGCAACAGTAAAATATTGAAAAAACTCTGCTTCATACTTACTCTGGTTATTGCAGTTTACTGCAAAGCACAAACATCTGCAGCAGTATTAAGCGCAATGCAGCACCCTGTGTGGAGTACAGCAATAACAACCAATCTCTTTCCTGACTTAAACCCGCTAAACTTTTTTGGCGATGTGGTAAGGATAAACCAGCTCTATGTAAAATCGAAAGAGGTAGGCCCCCAATACATTTACATAAATGGCAAAACCGGTGAAAAAGTAAAAACATTAACTGTTAGTAAGCATGCATTGTATTGCGAAGACAGCACAAATATTTACCATACGCACCACGACAGCCTTTTTATGCTGAACCAATACACGTTGAAAGATTCGTTCCTCACCAATATCGACGACTATACCATATCGTACCTCACCAAGATAGACAGCACCCTTTTTTTACAAGCCATTGGCGACGACGACACGCTCGACTGCCCTATTTATCGGGTAAGCATTAAAACGGGTGTGGCTACAAAAATTGCCGGTAACGTGCATGGCGATATTAAAATGATCTGCAAAAATGTACTTATCATTCACGTTACGCAATACACTTTTGGTATTGACCTCACCACGCTTAAACTACTTTGGAAAATTGACAACACCCAACATTATTTACTTAAGACTGAATCATACACTCATGACCCCGACCATGGCTCAGCAAACCTGGTGTTCGATTGGAAACACTTTAGGTTTACCTGGGAACCCGATACCACATGGCATACCGAAAGACTCCAAACGAAATATTTTGCAGGCAGTTCTCCTTTTTTCCCGCAATACCCAGCTACATTTAACGATAGCAATGCCGAACGCATAAACTACGAGGACAACACTACCGTTGATGGTGATTCGGTAAGCTTTACCAAGGTGGTTACTTACAAAAATGGCGATATGAAATTGTTCACCATTGTTATGGATCTGCACACGGGTAAAGTTTTAAAAGAAACACAATTCCCAAATGATTACTCCGATGCGGAACTACCGCTACCGACCGGACCATTGCAGATACTTCAGATTGTAAATAAAAAAGGCAAAACAGAAACACATTATTTCTTAACCGATACCTACGATTCACTGGCTACATCATGGCGATACGACATCACCAGCTATTTTCCTGATTCAGCGATCGGGAAGCCGCCCGTATACAGTGCTTACGACGATGGCGTTTATATGGCCGAAAACAGCGATGGCGTTAGGTTATTTATAGCATTTAATAATTACCTGTGGTGCTTTGATGCGAAAACACATCAATTACTTTTCACAAAACATTTTAAGGATATTAAATACATTTCATCATTGCTACCTGTAAAAGGCTTTTTGTTATTGTTTGATATCGGCAAGCAGCATGTTGCCATTGTCAACTTACAAAACCCTAACGATGTTGTTATTGGCCCGGTCGCTTATAAGTTTGCTGATACCTATAACAACAACATCTACACCATAACCGATAAGAATAGGTTGGAGAAGATTATCATTCAGTGATTGGGGGCTAGTTCTAATTTAACGAGGCACAGTACTTTACATCTATGTGTCAAGTCCTATCATTTTCTCTCTTCACCTCACGTGCCGTTATTTTGTGCAATAGTAGTTTGCGTTAGGGATAGTAGCGGAAAGCCCGCAGTGAAGCGAGGATCCCGCAGCATTGCGGGACCCGACCAGAGGCACGAGGGAAACGCCCAACAAAATAAAGGAGGAATACTTCTACAAACTCAATATTAAAAACTACAAAGTGCAGGTAAACATCAAACCCTGACTGGTACCATTATACATAGGCATAAAGCAATAATCTTTACGGCCCCAACGGTAAAGGTGGGTAGCATAAACCAAATTGGCAGATAAAATACCAATACCGGCACCCACAATTACATCGCTTTCCCAATGCTTATTATTTATCATACGGTACATACCTACAGTGGTAGCTAATGCATAAGCACCTATGCCATACCAGGGGCTTTTATACCTGAATTCGCGGTAAACAATGGTAGCAGCTTCAAATGCTTCAGCTGTGTGGCCTGAAGGGAAAGACAGATCATCGGAGTGATCGGGGCGTTCTTCTTTTGTAATGTATTTTAAAGGTTCAACAATTGCCAACATCAATATCTCCGATTTACCAATTATCAGCAGTGTGTTAACCATATCGTTTTTACAGTTAACCTTAAACAAAACCAGTGCACCAAATTCTACATAAGGCGAAAAAACTAAATAGTTATCAATCGGTGCTCCCTGGTTACCAAATGCGCGCTGAATATCGGTCTTTGCCTGGTAACTGCTATAAAGGCCGTGATTTTGCAAGGTGGTTAATCCATACCCTATTAAAGCCACAGGAAGTATTAAGGAAGGCAGAAGCTTTGTCCTGCTATTATCAGGTATAGCACCATCGCCAAGGTAATTAGCACTTTTCCCAAATGTAGTATCTGTTGGTTGTTGTTGGGCTATCGCATTTTGCACTAGTAAGGAAAATGAGATAATAAAAAGTATAATCGTTTTCATAATTTTAGTTTTTTATAAAATTAGTTTTAATTACGTCTCTCTGTTATTTTGCTTTATACAAGCTTAGTAGTTTAGTATAAAATTAAAATCAATCGGGCCTGTGGGGAGATTAAATTCGGTTAATATGGCCTTTTTAATCTGTAAAACGGTAAAATTTGGCTTTAAAAAAAATTCCCCCTGTTAAAACTCCAATTTAAATTCGGTGGTTAGCGCCAACATTTTTGCCCCTTTGCACCTCCGTGGTTATACTAACTGAAACTTATTTTTTATACGCACGTACAATATTCGAAACCACAGCACGTTATTAAATCAAAACAACATCGCATGCAGCAAAGTGACCCAACTTTAAAATCAACCAACCATGGGACACACAACAAACGGAAGCTGGGACGATGTTACCAGCCTGGGTCGCAACGAAGTTGTATTCGAAGGGCGTAATAAAGCCTACGGGGCCTACTATGTAAGGCAACGTTACAACAATGCACTTTTAATGGGTTTACTTTTCAGCTTATCGTTATTGGTAGTTGGCGGTGGTGTGCCATTATTAATAAGCAAATACTGGAAGCACGATATTACACCTGCTACTAAAGAATTTAATCGCATAGTTAAAGCTTTTTATTACACTCCGCCGGTTAAAGCTAAAGTTGTTCCACCCAAAACAACTAATGTAAAGCCGCCACCACAAGCGCAACACCTGGTACCAATTGTGGTGCAAACACCCGACCAAAAAGATAGTGAAAAAACAAACCACGACTTGGAACACATGATCATTGGTGGTACCAACATTACCGGTACACCAACCCACGACCCGGTTATTATACAGCAAGCCGATCCGGGGCCATCGGGTACAACAAGCACTGAAATATTCCACGTAGCGCAAGTAATGCCAAAGTTTCCCGGCGATATGGGCGAGTTCATCAGCGAACATGTTGAGTTTCCGGCTGAGTACCGCGAAATTGGTATACAAGGCACCGTGTTTGCCACATTTGTGGTAGAGACCGACGGCACAGTTAGCGATATTAAAATATTACGCGGCATTGCAGGCGCCGATAAGCTGAGTGAAAATACTATTAAAGGCTTGCAAAAAATGCCACGCTGGGAGCCAGGCTCACAAAACGGCCATGCCGTGCGTGTACAGTACACATTGCCTGTTAGCTTTAAGTTGAACTAAATATTTTGGAGCGCTAGCTCCTTGTAAGGGTCTCGCGTCGGGCTTACTACCGGGCCGAGACATAGGGGGATGGTTTTCGTGAGGTTGCACCATCCCCTCTTTTTTTCTTCTGTATTCCATTCATCATTCTTCATTCCTTGTTGGATATTCGATATTTAATTGTCACGTGGTTTTGGCACAGTGCTTTGCATCTATGTGTCCATTCCTATTATCGCCTCTCTTCACCTCACGTGTCGTTACTCTATCTAATTTGATCTCATCTTGTATTCTTTTACTATAGAGATGGCTTAGGTGAAATTTAATTAGCGCTTTTGTACGGTATTTATAGCAAACGTAATACCACCTTCAGCAAAATACGGTGTACCAAAAGCAATATCAGCATGAATACCTAACCCACCTAACAAAGCTTTCGCCCTGCTTCTTTTGTAAAACGGGTAACATCGCATACATAAAACCACCTGAATACTGCCTCTTACCAAAACCCCATTTGGTCGATTGGTCGCCAGATAGGTATCATCAGAAGGCATTCCTTGGGGCAACACATCTTTCCAATAAGATATACCAATCCTCCCACCTCCGTACATTTCCAGGGCATGTGAAGCATCTAATGCATCCGATAAAGGAATATTATAAAAATAACTAACACCAAAATTTGTTCGGGTAATCTTTTCAGTTTGTTGTGATGGATCAATTTGAACACAAGGTAGGTCAATAAGATATTGATAAGTAGCACCAATACCAATGTATGAGTTCTTATATATCCGCCAATCAATAGAACCATTATATACAATTGATTGATAAACAAAATCCGGTGCCGACAAATTATAAGGGTATAATAAATACGGAGAAATCCAATACCCGTTTTTAAAACTGGCTATCAAATCAAATTGCATAAAACTAGCGCCCACTCCGGTACTTACCGATACCAGCTCCTTATACCTTGTAGAATCATTCCTTATATCAAGCTGAGCACGCCCCATAAAAGGTAATAGCAAAAACAAAAAAAGAAAATCGTTCTTTCTCAGACTCAATATGTATGACTGGTTAATACAAAACTAGTAAAAGGATTGCGTTTCGACAAGCTATAACATTGCGCTCTTGTATCTCTGAGATTAAAAGCTTTTCACCATTAGTTTTTAACTTTTCACTTGTTATATGAAACTACTTTCATATATTTGTAAAACATATTTCATATATACATGACAGATACAGTCCAGAAACTAGGTTACCTGGCAGGCGCAACAAGGTTCAGGCGCATTGGCGAAAAGCTACAAGCCGAAGGCGATAAGATGTACAGCGAACGCGGTATAGATTTTAAAGCAAGTTGGTTTGCCACCTATTATACCCTATTAAAAAGTACCGGCCCACTTACCATGCAAGATATTGCAGCCGGTATTGGCTTTACGCATATAACGGTTAAAAACATTGTCCGCGAACTGCAGGACCATGGCTTGGTTAAAATAACTGCCAACCCCGGCGATGCCCGATCGAAGCATGTAATGCTAACGGCTAAAGGCAAAACGCTGTATGCTAAGCTGGAACCTATATGGCAATCTATCTCAAAAGCTTTGCAACAGTTAATGACCGGCGGCCACCCCGACCTGATAAACGCTATGAGCCGTATTGAACGCGATATAGAACTAAAACCCCTACCCGACCGCATACGCGAAGTTGACCAGTACCAAGCTGTATCGGTGGTAGATTTCAAACCTTCGTTAAAAAAACATTTTTACGAACTGGCAGGCAACTGGTTGTTGCATATGCTAAATGGCAAGCTAGAGAAAGAGGATGAATTTGTTTTAAAGAACCCTGAACAAGCTTATTTAGATAAGGGAGGCTTTGTGTTCTTCGCCATTTACAAAAACAAGGTAGTCGGATGTGTGGCCCTCAAGCGGCTGAGTGAAGATAGCTTCGAGTTTTGCAAACTTTACATAAACCCCGAAGTGCGTAAACTGGGCATTGCAACCAAACTTATAGAGCGTTGTATAACCCGTTGCCGGGAGAATAATGCAAATGCCCTGTGGCTACAGACCACCAACGAACTTAAGGAAGCGCATAAACTATATTACAAACTTGGATTTGAAGACCGCAAAGCACCTAAAGAAATGGATGTACTTAAACGAACACAGAAAATAATGAGAATTCAATTAGTTTAAAGTTTATAAAGTTATAAAGTTCATAAAGAAATTAAATACAGCGATGGGAGTTCGCGTTAGGGATTGCAGTGGAAAGCCCGGACCCTAAAA
>JABDHI010000005.1 GCA_013285655.1 Bacteroidota bacterium | reverse complement strand
ATTACACAACCAGGTAAGCTCTCTGCATCTATTGCCGATAGTACACCTGTTTCATGTAATGGAGGCAATAACGGAACAGCCATAGGGGCTATTACAGGTGGTAATGCACCGTATACCTATTCATGGAGCAATGGAATAACCGGTATAAAAGATTCGATGATGACAGCGGGTAGTTATACCGTATCAATCACTGATGCCAATAACTGTAAAGTAACTGCTGTTGCAATTATAGCCCAACCACCAGCGCTGCACGATTCTATTTCGAAGCTTATAAACATACTATGTAACGGCCAAACTAATGGGCAAGCAACTGACGGAATGAAAGGTGGAATAGAGTCGAACAATGCAGGTGTACCCGGAACAACTTCAACAGCAGTTGCCTGGCATCCTAAGGAATCTTTAGAAGTAACGGTATAACTTCCTTGTGCTAATGCGGTAGCAGTGGTTGTGGTTTGTCCGCCCGTCCATGAATAAGTATATGGAGTTATTCCACCTGCTGCGGTAACCGATGCTGTACCGTTAGGGTTGCCACAAGTAGCTGTAGTGCTCGAAGGTGTAAGCACAGTGTTCGAAACGCGTATGGTAGCACTGTCTTTACTAACAAGTCCGCAACTGTTGGTAATAGAAACTGTGTATGTTGTCGTTACTGTAGGTGTTGCAACTACCAATGCCCCAGTGTTAGTATTTAACCCCGCAGCAGGAGCCCAGGAATAGGTCGCTCCGCCTGATGAAGTAAGTGTTACAGGATTGCCATTACATACCAGTGTATCCCTCAGATTGTTAAGGTAAGAGTGGGTGAGGCATACTTCTTGTAAGTTTTCTGCACCACCGGTACCTGCAGTAAATCCCCAATAAACATTTGGGTTTCCACTAAAAATATTATTTATTATATCTCCTGTATAAGATAAACGTAAGCCGCAATCGTAATAAACTTTAAGTGTTTTTGTGATTGGATCCCAAATAATTTCCATGTTGTGCCAATTGCCGTCCGGCAGACTGGGATTGGCAGGATCAAGTTGAACAGGTCCGGCTAATGTGTTTCCGGTAGTATGATCAACATCTCCGTTTTGTTCTATAGCTGTGTGGCAAAATCCAGGGTCCCAACCATTTTGGTAAGTGTCAAATTCTACGGCAATAGATGGCTTTATACCGCCATAACCCAAGCCACCGCCTAGGCTACCTATGCTAGTGCTTTGTTGTTGAAAGGCAAAACAAATTCCGTCGGCACCAACAGAATATGACTTGGTGCCCAAAAACATTTGAAATGTAACATCAAACCGCTTGGTTAAACTTACCTGCGTGGTGTACCATATCTCACCGCCCTCGCCACCTGTATTAGAAGTAAGCTGATACGTTGTATTTGCGTCCGGACATTGAGCTGCAGTTGTTGTTGCACTACCTACAAAAATAAACTGTGAATCAGCCTTAAAGGGTTGAAGAGAAAAGAGTAAGGAAAGTATGAAAAGTAGTTTTCTCAGATGGGGTATATTTATGGATTCAAACAGTTTACTAATACGGAAAAATTGGCATTCGGTTACAATTCCATTTACAGTAATAAATCAAATTGTAAACGGGGCGAAATAACAACCTAAAAGTAGAGAAAATATTTTTATAAACGCGATAAGAAAATGGTAATGTATAAATTATATCATGCCAATATTTTAATATACAGTTAGGGTTAATAGTGTACCTTTGATACATTACTTTTACTATGACTGTTTCAAGGTCATTTAATATTTTTTTTTGGGCTAGCCTGGTTATACTGGGCTGCATTTATTGCATTGGCATGCATCTTAGTTTAATGGATGTTGATGCTTCGCAATATGCGCTTATTTCCAAGCAAATGTTTTATTCGCACAATTACCTGCAGGTTACAGAAAGGGGACACGATTATTTGGATAAACCTCCGCTTATATTTTGGACGGCCTGTTTATCTTATAAAATATTCGGTATCCACGATTGGTCATACCGCCTGCCATCTATATTGTGTTTAATACTTGGTATATATTCAGTTTATCGCTTCACCAAACTTTTTTATGATGAATATTCGGCCAAAATATCGGCTCTGATTATGGCATCTTGCTGCGCAACTTATTTAATGACTCATGATGTGCGCACAGATACTATGCTTACAGGTTGGGTAATGTTTTCAATTTGGCAACTGGCTGAATTTAACCGCTCACTTAAGTTTAGGCATGTGTTGTTAGGGGCTATTGGTGTAGGGTTGGCAATGATCACCAAAGGCCCCATCGGGCTTATTATTCCTGTTACAGCATTTTCGACAGACTTTATTTATAAACGACAGTGGAAGAGCTTCTTTCGCTGGCAATACCTGGTAGCTATTGTTGTAATAGCAATCATATTATTGCCGATGAGTTATGGGCTATATGAGCAATATGATATGCATCCGGAATCGGTTGCTAATAATGTTGGTAAACATATTTCCGGCATACGGTTTTATTACTGGACCCAAAGTTTTGGACGTATAACTGGCGAAAGCGGATGGAACAATGACCCCGACCCTTTCTTTTTAGTGCATAGTTTTCTCTGGAGCTTCTTGCCGTGGACTGCATTTTTTCTTCCGGCACTGTTTTATGCGGTTAAGGATAAAATAAAATCAATTAGTAACCCTCAGGGAGAAGCCGTTACTATAGGTGGATTCTTGTTTATTTTTATTTTTCTTTCACTTTCAAAATATCAATTGCCGCATTATACGTTCCCTTTACATCCATTAGCAGCTATAATTACAGGGGCATATATTGGAAAGAATTTGCTTCTGCCAAAGGCTTCCAAAACCTTTTCTGTTTTTTTAGGCCTACAGGTGTTTTCAATAATAGTACTATACGGCGGCATTTTTTTATTGACATGCCTTGTGTTTCCCGCTTCTATCTTTTTAATAAGCACCATAGCAATATCACTTTTGGCATTTATTTTTATTTTATTTTACAAAAACATAAGCAAAATCAATCGAATTTTAGCAGGTACTCTTATTGCTTTTATAACATTAGCTTGTGTGCTTAATATTAGCTTTTATGCTAATTTGTTGCAATATCAAGCCAATTCGGCAGTAGCTAAAGATCTTAATAAAATTGCCGATAATGATGCTCAGCTTCTAATATTCAATAATTATGCCAGTAATAGTATGGAATTTTATTGTAAACTGCCTATAACTGAGTATATAAATGAAAGGAATATTGGTAGCCATTTAATTAGAAATAAAACCTATATTCTTGCTAATAAAGCTGATTCTTTTAATGTTATGAAAATTAGCCCGAATATAGCCATTGTTAAAGATTATAATAATTTCGAGGTTACTCAGCTAAATGCCTCATTTTTAAATCCTTCTGCCCGAAATGGGGTAGTAGACCGGCTAATATTGTTTCGATATTAAGAACAATCATTTTTCAATGTGAAATTGCATCTTATTATAGATTGTTTGTAGGTTTTTCTTGAATTATTTATAAAAAACCCAACTATTTTTTTTTTTACACGTAGAAGTGGTTGACTTAACAGTACAGACTTAGCTTTTTGTGTTTAAAATCGTGCCATTAATCTCTATTTTTAGTACATTTGCCATGCTCAACCTCCATAAATCACCTTTCTTCCTGTAATGAAAATAGTACATATAGTTGATCCGTTTGCTGGTGGAATAGCGACGTTCTTGAAACTTCTAACAGAAGAATTAAGAGAGGACTATCACATAATTGTGCATGGGGAGCGAAAGGAACTTGCTGATGCTAAGTATGTTAAAACGATATTCCCGCGAAAAAATATAAAATTTATTCATTGGAAATCGGTTCAGCGTGAAATAAGCCCTATTAAGGACTTTAAAGCTTATGCAGAGTTAGTATCTATTTTACGGAGATTTAAAAATGCTGATGTTGTTCACCTGCACTCATCGAAGGCGGGGTTTATGGGGCGTATTGCTTGCAGGCAACTGGGTATAAAAAACGTAATATATACACCTAACGGGGCACCCTTTTTAATTAAAAAGGACAGTGCAATTAATCTTAGGCTGTATGAGCGTTTTGAAAAATTAGCGTACCACTTTGGAGGGAGGATAATTTGCGCATCAGCTTCTGAGAAAGATGAGTACGAAAAAAGAGGCATGAGCGCTGATTTTATTAGTAATGGTACACGCATCAGTAAAGAATCCTTTATTGATAATAAGGATTATAATAAGTTCAGAATTGTAACCTCTGGTAGAGTAGCAAACCAAAAAAATCCTAATTTTTTTAACGAGGTTGCATGGGCATTTGCCGAATTAAAACATTTTGAGTTTGTATGGATAGGCCATGGTGAAGATACTGCAGCGCTGACGGCACCCAATATACGGGTTACGGGCTGGTTGAGCGGAGAGGGTGTTAAGCACGAAATTGCTAAGGCTGACCTTTATCTATCCACTTCTTTCTTTGAAGGATTGCCATTTGCTGTTATTGAGGCCATGTCATTGGGCAAGTGCCTATTGCTCTCTAACTGCACAGGTAATGTTGATTTGGTAAAGAGAGGTGTAAATGGCGAGATATTTAATAACCAGGAAGAGGCCATAAACCATATTATTTATTTTTACCTGAATAAAGAAATAACCGAATCGATGGGTATTAATTCACTTGAAATTTGTCGCGATTATTTCAGTATTGAAGAAACTGCTTTCCGTTACCGCATGGAATATCAAAAAATGGCTGACTTTAAGAAACGGATCGTAAGAATAGAGAGTTTGAAAAAGAAAAGAGCGGCGTTTTCAGCCGCCGAAAAAAAACTAGTTAAGCAATAAGTTCCTGAATTTGTGAACCTTTTAACTACCAGCCCCAATGAAGCTATTTGCATTTAACGATGCTAAAGCATCATCAGGGTATGGGAAGTTTCTTTACTTTTCAATAATAGCATATATAATTTCTATTTACATTAAGAATGCACCGGTAGTATCCAATGCCTTAATGTTTTTTATCCTCGTTTTCGCAATTCTAAGTATTCCTGTCAATAAATACAAACAGCAACTTGCCAGCCAAAAAATAAATCTGGGATTGATTACATTTTTCTTATTCCAGTGTATAAGTGTTCTTTTATCAACGGATAAAGCAACCGGTTTAAGTATTCTATCATTGCGGTTGCCTCTATTAGTATTCCCTTTAGCATTTTGCTTTATTAATTTCGAGCAACGAACATGGAATAGCATTTTACTTGCCTACGTTCTTATTACTTCACTGGCATCAATAGTAGGGTTTGGCTACGGTACCTACCTGGCTATGCATGAAAATAATACTGCATTTTATTATAACGATAATATATCGGAACTGCTTTTAGGAAAGCAAGCTGCCTATTTTGGTTTGTATATTAATGCTGCCATAATTACTATAATATACCTCTTAGGTAATAAAGAGACCAGGATTCAAAGGTTTACGATCTTCTTTTATGTAGTAATAGTATGGTTGTTATTTGTCAATTATATGCTGGCCAGCAAAATGAGTACAATCAGTCTGTTTATAATTCTTATTGCAATTGCCTTCATACGAATAATACGAAATAAAAAAATGCTTGAAGGCTTTATATTAATATTTGCCATGGTAATAGGGTTGGTGATTTTATATAAGCTTTTTCCTAAGACTGTAGATAGGTTTAAAACTATAACTCAAACAGGTTTCAGATTTGATAATACAAATGCAGAAAATAGCCTCGATAATAAATTTGATGCCAATAAATGGAGTAGTGGAAGTACCCGTATGGCGCTATGGACATGTGGTAAAGAGGTGTTTATTAAACATCCAATTTTAGGCACTGGGTTAGGCGACATAAGAAATACACTAAAAGAAATATATACCGAAAAGAACTTTCTATATGCGCTAAATACCAACAAAAATTTGCATTGTCAGTATTTTGATGTAGCCGTGAGTATGGGAGTTATAGGACTAATGATATTTCTATTTACCTACTTCATTTATCCGGTCACAACCTTTATTAAGCAACGAGAAGATTTTGCAATATGCATTTTTATATGCATAGGGTTATGTTTATTAACTGAGAATATGTTCGATAGATACCAGGGCGAGCAAATCATTCCGTTTATACTTTTGCTTGTTTCAAAAACGGCTGAAAATTAGTTGCTTGTATGTTCTATTATTTCTATTATTGCAAAAGTATTTTCTATAAATAAAGAAAACCTCCATGAATTATTACGCAGTTAAGAAATTGAATCCCGTGCTTCAAACAGATGTGAGTAGTTTACTAATAACAATATGAATGGTATTGCTAACGAAAACAGAAATGCAGGAACGCATGATTGGGGTGTAACCAAACCGGCTAACAGTGGTGAGATAGAAGGGTTTGCTTCGGCAACTAGCGTATTTCCAGGAGAAATAATAAAATTTTATGTCCGTTCAAAAATGCCAAAATACTCAATGGCATTTTACCGTATGGGTTGGTATGATGGTAAAGGTGGGCGATTTATGCACTTGGTGCCTGAAGTAAATACCATTGAACAACCAGAACCTGAAATTAATGAGCTTAACAAAGTAGAATGTTTCTGGAATGTAAGTTATGAATTAGTAATTCCCGATGACTGGTGTACGGGATTTTATATATGTAAATTATCCTCATTACCAGAGTCGTTTGAGCGCTACATTATATTTGTTGTTAAGCCCAAAAAGCAAACAAAGTCAACGTATCTTCTGCAAATTGCTACTAATACGTATAATGCTTACAACATGTGGGGTGGTCATTCTTTATATGGCTCACGCGAGGCCTTTGCAACTAATTATCCCCAGCCACTTAATTTTAGGGCAAGAGTAGTTTCTTTTAACCGCCCATTTCAGGATTGGTTTGGGTCAGGTGATTTTTTTAATTGGGAATATCAGTTTATAAGGTGGGCAGAAAAGAATGGATTGGATTTGGCGTATTGCAGTAACCAGGATTTGCATGAAGATAAGGATCTTTTAAAAAAAACGAATGCATTTATTTGCCCTGGGCACGATGAATATTGGACTAAAGAGATGTACGATCAGGTTGAAGAAACACTTGAAAATGGCAATATTGGGCTTGGGTTCTTTAACGCAAACCCAATGTACTGGCAAAGCAGGTTTGAGGAATCTTATAACGGTAATAACCGCAATATGGTTTGTTACAAATGTATAAGGTATATTGACTTTCAGGAAGACCCTATGTATAAGATAAACCCCAGTTTAGTGTCCGCACAATTTAGAGACGGAAACATTAAAAGGCCTGAACAAAAAATAGTCGGCCAAATGTATGAAGGGTGTTTTATTAATGGTGATCCTAATCAGGATCTTGTGTTTCAGCATACAAACCATTGGTTATTTAAAGATACTGGAATTGAACCAGGAGAAAGGTTTCCAAAGCTATTAGGGTACGAATATGATAGGGTTTGGGCTCAATTTCCTAAACCCGATAACCTTATTGTGCTTACTCGGTCGCCAGTTCAATTGAAACATTCAGCTACATCTGTGGAAAATACATTTGCTAATGTTACTGTATATACAAAAAGTAATCTTAATACTGTATTCGCAGCAGGTACTTCCTCATGGAGCTGGAGTTTGGATGATTACCTTCATGACGGCCAGAGCTTGGTAAGTGTGAAATTACAAAAGCTAACTATGAATATTTTAAAGTTTATTTCAAAGCAGGAGGTTGACCAATCAGTTTATGAACAAGTGAAAAACAGTAAGATTACTGCAACAATAAAGAGTAATGACAAAGAAATAAATAATAGTGGTATTGATGTTAACAAAAAGCCCCTTTCAGTAATTAAGAATAAAGAAGTTATAGGAAGTAGTAAAATTTCAAAGCCGAGGTTATTACCTTTTTTTGTAATTGTTTTTGGTGTTTTAGGGTTTTTAATAGGCTATATGCAGTTTGAGAAGGTACTTGCAGGAGTGGTGATTGGGGTAGCTATGGGGCTAGTAATTGGGCGTATTGTTGATAAAGTGAGAAATACTTAGAACACTTAATTTACCCTTCTTGATTATCAGATAAGTATTTAGAGATCGCAGTTTCAGTATCGCCAACAAATTCAAGATAGCCATTTTTTAAGTAGGCGGATCGTTTGCAGTAGTTTTTAATTGTACTCATACTGTGGCTAATTAAAATCACAGTCTTATTTTCTATCCAGCTTTTTTCAAGCACTTTAACTGCTTTTTCCTGAAAGATTATATCTCCAACAGCGAATATTTCATCAAGAAACATAATATCAGCACCTGCATTTACTGCTATTGAAAAACCCAAACGGGCTAGCATACCTGAAGAAAAATATTTTATTTTAGTGTCAACAAAATCGGGTAATTCGGCAAACTCTATTATCTTATCAAAGATCAAATCGATATCTTTTATTTTTAACCCTAGCACAGAACCTGAAACGTAAATATTTTCACGTGCAGTTAATTCATGACTCATACCTACTGTCAAATTTAAAAGCATGGTCGAACCTTTTGTTTTTACATATCCAGTATCGGTTGGGTATACACCAGCCAATACCCTTGCCAAAGTTGATTTGCCACATCCATTTCTTCCAATTAAACCAAAGCATTCTCCTTTGTTAATTTGAATATTCATCGGTTTTAGCGCATCAACAATTTTCGCCCTTGGAGGATCGAATACTCTAAAAAGACGTTGCTTAACTGTATTATGGCTATCTTCAGTTATATGAAATTTTTTGCTTATGTTCCTTGCGGTAATCGCAATTTTATCATCATCCAATATATCCATATATTAAAGTTTTTCAGCAGCTTTAGAACCTAAAGTATTCAATAAATATATACCTAATAAAAGGAAAAATGTTGCGTAAATATAACCCCAGGCTAATAATTTCCATTCTGGTAAAGTATGATACATTATAAGGTCACGGGCGTTAATAATAATGCTTGAAAAAGGATTTAAATATTTAACCGAAGGCATAGTGCGCATAAAGGTTTCGGGAGGGAAAATTATTGGAGAAATCCAAAAGGCCAGATTTATCACAATTGCCCATATTTGGGTTATGTCTTTAGCATAAATATAAATAGTGCTAAGTATTAACGAAAAGCCTAATGAGAGAATTATAAGATTTATAAAAATAATGGGGAGAAGTATAATGTGCCAGGTAATTAAAGTAACCCCTTGTTCGAAGAAGATGTAAAAAATAAAGAACATTACTAAATTAAAAAACAAGCCAATTAAATTACTTCCAATAACTGATAAATAAATTTCAATCTTATTCATATTTGTATATTCATACAAATATTTTTTAGTGGCTAATATTTGAATTGTACCCATGGAACTTTCTATAAAGAAATTCCATAAAATAATACCAATAAAGAGAAAAGAAACGAATTGTGGAACACCTTGTTTTAATATTAATTCAAATGCTACGTAATAGATAAATATGTCAGAAATTGGCTTTACAAGTGCCCATATTAACCCAAGTAAATTTTCATAATATCTTAATTTAAACTCGATTTTGGCTAATAGCCAAAATCTTTCTAACTTATTAGAGCCACCAATCCAATCTTTTAAAACGTTCAATGCCATAACTAGAATGATTTTTTTACTTTTATTGCAATCTTTCTTAAAATCTTATTTGACTTAATCTTCATAAATATTGCATTTTTTAACCCTGTGCTAAAATAGCTATTCTCTCCGAAATGATGAAAATATGTGGGGTTATCATATTTATAACCAGGCCCATTGGCGTTAAGTAGGTTCGCAATTTCTGCCCCAAATGTAGAATAAAATGCCTTATGTTTTTCGGCAATTAATTTATAAAGATAAAGCTGCTTATTTTTAGTGAATGCCCTGGCCATAGAGTCCTTCCTGATTCTATAGTTCCATAGTGGTTCCGGTAATACAACACCCATAAATCCTTTTTCTACCATACTAATTACGCTTTCGTAATCCTCCATTCCAAAGACCATGTTGAAATCGTTTAAGCCGGCTTCTAAAAATGATTGCCTCTTATATATTAATGCGCTTGTATTCAGCATGTTGTGTATTAGTAAGTAGGGTGGTTCAGGTGTAAATGCAGGCCAATAGCCTTGTGAGCCGTCAAAATACCTTGCCCAGCAACCAACAAAAAAAACATTAGTGTGTTGTTTTAAGACTCTTATTGCTTTTTCGTAATAGGTACTTTCAATAGTGTCGTCAGGATCGAGAAAAGCTAAATATTGACCCGTTGCAACTTTGGCGCCAGCATTCCGGGTTAATGAAAGCCCTTCGTTCGCCTTATTAAGTAGGCGAATATTATAGGTTAAAGCTAGTTTTTTAATTATTTCTATGTTTTCGTTTCCTTCACTACCATCATTTACTATAATTATTTCAATGTTTTTGTAAGTTGATGCGAGTATTGACTTAATGCACTCTTCAATATAAACACCCATATTAAAGTAAGGTATAACAACTGAAAGAAGGTCTTGTTTGTCAACAACTGTATCTGGTAATTTAATCTGAACTTGTGGGCGTATAAAAGGGAATTGACTAGATACCGCTGTATCTTCAACTAGACTTTTAAGTAGTGTTAGTTTTTCATTGTATACAGTATCATAGCCAAAATCATTTTTTACTTTATTAAAGGCTTTTTGAGATATGTCTTTCAGCGTCTTCTCGGGTAATGAAAGTATGTGTTTTAATTGCGTTTTAAAAGTGGACGGGTCGGAATGATCGAATAAAAAGCCATCCACGCCATTTTCTATAATTTCTGATTGTCCTCCCTGAATTGATGCTAATACTATTTTACCAAGACTCATAACCTCAGGAACAGTGTAAGGCAAATTATCTACAATACTTGGTATAATTATAATATGTGCGTCTGATACATATTGGTGTAAAAGTGCTGGCCTAATTGAGCCAAGTAAAATGAGCTTCCCATTTTTTATTTCTTCAGCACATATCTTCTTTATATAATCGATCATGTCAATTCCTTCAGGGTGGTATAGGTGATCTCCACCGCCTATCATGGTTAAAGAAGCATCAAAACCTTCTTTCCATAATTGCCTGAAATAACTTATCAATTCAAGGCATCCTTTTTGTGGTATAAGTTTACCAAAGAAAACAAGTTCTTTATTTTTAATTGGATTTGCAACGTAATTCTCTTCTGTTTTATAAGGATTTTTCAGAATATGAATTGTAAGGTCATTGACTTTTACACGTCCATTCAATTCATTAACCAGATATTGGCTGGGGGAAATAAGCATATCGGCACTACGTATACAAAAACGCTCCATTTCACCTATCCAGTAATATGGTAATTGATAGTTTGGAACCTTGTTGTATTCTAAATAAAGAAAAGAGGGTGCGTGTAATGTTACAAGAACTTTCAGGTCCTCAAAAATAGGGTACCCAAGCCATTTATATTGCAATAAATAATAGGCTATTCCCATGTATTCCTGACTTTCTATTAAGTCTGGTTTCCCTTCTTTTTCAATAAGTTCTTTTACTACTTGAGCAAATGCATAGCTTAAGTTTGTTTCATAGCCTAAAAAAGATGATGTATAATATTTGGAAGGATTAAAACGGAATATAGTATAATTATCCTGGTTAATACTTTTAATATCAGTTACTTGAAAATCTTGTGTTATAACCGTTACATTATGTCCATAAAATGATAGCATTTGAGCCGTTTCAAGGCAATAAGTACTAATACCGCCGCCAAAATCAGGAGGAAATTCAGAGGTGAGCAACCATATCTTCATATATTACTGAATAGTAATTGGTTTAGGCATATTCTGTATTAATTGCTAAACAGCAAGCAATTTAGCAAAATTGAATCATTGTAAGTGTATTGAAAATTATTTCTCCCCACCTTTTGAGGGTTTTGTGAAACGTAATAGTAGCTTGCCTAATTTTTTATACCACTTAGGTAAGATATCGTACTGTAAATAATACCACTCATTAATTTTTCTGATTTCTTCTTTAACTTTCCTAATTTCTTCTGTACTCCAATCCTTTATTTTTTTGGTTTCGCTTTTGTACCACTGAAGGTCATGGTTAAATGACTCTTTTGTTAAGCCCAGAGCTACTTGAGTGTTTTCAAGTTGTTGTTTATCTAATACAAAATGCTCTTCTAAAAAAGTGTTGCGTTTTAATAAATTATAATGCAATTGCAGCAATTGAGCAACATCCTCGTTTGAGTTAAGTATGTCGTCGACAAAATTCCTTATTGTATCAATTGTTTCTATTTTGTCATTTACAAATAAGTATTTCCCGATCAAAGCTCCGGATAAGAGTAAATGCTTCATTTTATTGGCGTCAATACTGTTTTGTGTTATAGAAAGATTATTAGAGTAATACGCATTTGGATTTGATTCCGAAAAATTATCGGGTAGGGATTTTTTTATAAATAGGATACTTATGCCGTTAAATCCCTGTTCAGAAATTATTTTGTTGAATAATAAAGTAATAGGGTTCTTAATTTCATCATTGTCGATACTTATTAATATTAATGGCTCCCGTACCAATTTAATATAACAAGTATTGAAAAATAATGGAGCCAGATTTTTGAAAAACAGTTCAACTTGTTCTTGGTTTTGAGAACTAAAATCTGAAAGATCAATGTGAAAACAATGTTTGTTTTTTAGTGCGTAGAGGAATGCTGATTGTTCGCTTATTTCCGTAGGCGATAATGTAATAGCAAATGCAGACTTTACGAGAATATCTTTATTGTCAAGTTCTGAATAAATCTGGAGTGGTTTTATCGGGATAATTGTAAAAAACATATGTTATACTCCTTGTATTTTATAGCCATAATTTCCGGCAATTAAACCAAATAACCTTTCTACTGTGTGGGTAAATGTTCCATTCAAATTATCAAGCACGTTGCCATGCTCAAGTCTTTTTCTCATTTCAATAGGCGGATGGAGCTTGAAAAAATCACTCATATAGGCATTACGGGTCCAAAACATTGTGCCAGCAACAAATTTGTAATTATCTGTTTTTATATTATATAGTGAGATTGATTCTTGTAGCATTTTATTATTAACAGTTGAAAAGTTGCCTGTCTCAGCAGAATATTCGTCTGAAATGCTTTCTTCACTTGCAATTATACCTATTGAGGTATTAGTTTCAAATAAGTTAAGTATAGTTTTTATGGTTTCCTTGTCAATTATTTTAAGGAGTTTGTCTCTCCATTCCAAACCATTTAGCTCCTGGGGGCTTACTTTGTCATGCAGCAGAACCATATAATCTGACTGTAGATTAAGTTTCAATGCCAAATTCAACAAAGCCAATTTTCCACCAATATCCTTGCCAATATTTGGTGTTTCAATAATAAAGGAATTGGGGAAATCAGTATAGATATATTGAGTGATTTTTTTCCTCTCAACACAGTCTAAGCTAATACTAAAAAGAAAGCATGTGTCGTATTCTGATAAATTTAACAACAGTGGTTTAAGTATATTGTATGAATGATTATAATATATATGGGTCAGGGCTAATACTTTGCTCATTCAGTAAATGCGAAACATAACATTATTCAATTACAGCTAAGGCTTTATTCGGTTGCTTTCTGGTATTGTTAATATAATTAGTTATAATTTTAAGAGTTGCTTCAGGTGTTAATTCCTCAATTATATGGCCATTCGCATAGTTTTTAACCTGATCAGCTTGACCACCAAGGTTGAAACAGAATAAGGGGAGCCCCGTCATTATAGCTTCAGTTGTGGTATATGAAAAGGTTTCAGAACATATAGATGGAATGAGAATTACATCTATGTAATTTTTCAAAATAAGATCATACAAATAATGCCTATCATAAGTTCCGCTTTTTTGAATCATATGATGATCGAACTGGGCGCCAACTTCACCGAAAACAATTATTCTAATATTATGTGGGTTTCTTTCTTTTTCAAGAATTTTTGCGATGTGGTGAACTATTTCGCCTCCCTTGGCTTTGGAATGAATACTACCTATTACTCCAATATTAATTGGCCTGTATTCTTTAACCTTATGTGGTACAATTTGAATTTTTAAATCATCTAAAAAGGGATAGGCTTTAATTAGCAATGTTTTACTGCTGGGAGAGAAGCATACTATCTTATCTATATCATTGTCTAAAAATACGCCCAAAACTTCGCGATGGTTTTGTACACTTACAAAATCCTTGTTTATCAATACTGGTTCTACTACCTCTCTTATTTTACAAGTACTGCAGGTTTTAAAATCAGGAATATTGCAGAATTTTTCGCCTTGGTACATTAAATTGAAATTGGCGCAAATAGAATGGTAATCATGAACCAAATATTTTGATTTGCATTTTTGGAATGCAATAATTTTCTTAATCGAATTGATAATATCTTTTAGGTTCTCATGTGTTATAAGACTTCCGATAATTACTTCGTGAATTTGTAAATACTCAAAAAAATCTTCCAACTCATTTAGGCTATTAATATGAATAGCGTTATGATGTTCCTTATAATAATACCTAATTGCGTATTGTTTCTTCGTATTAGAGTGCGGGTGAATGAAAGAAACGCATATTATAAGCTTATCTGCTTTATTATCTGAAATGAAATTATCTGTATATAAATTTGCCCCACCACCAAGTTCGTGGTCAAAATACACAATCGTTTGTGTTGCTAATTTAGAACAGGTTAGCAATAGCAAAAAATTCCTGACATGGTTTTGAATAGATAGTTCTACAAAATCAGCTACTTCAGTTGGGAATTGAGGGTAAAGACTATCTAAGGTTTTTTGATGAGACGCAGATAAACTTTTTTTAGTTGCCGAATCAAAACTTCCTCCGTGTTTATGGTAAACAAAAAGGTTGGGCACGAATACATTTTTTAAGCCTTTATTTTTTGCACGCATACACCAATCAACTTCTTCTCCATAGCCTTTAGGAAAGTTTTCTTCATCCAGCAAGCCAACAGATTCAAGGGCAGATTTACTGATGGCCATACAAAATCCAACTCCTGTTGGCATTTCAATACTTCCTGGCTTTACAAACGATTTAAAAAGATCATCCAGCTGCTGAACATTAAGGTTTTCGAAAATTGGATTGTCGTCATAATTGGGAAAGCTAGCTATAGTTGCACAATTTGAGAAAGGAGTAACTGTAGCAACTTTAGGGTCGGTAAATATGGGATTAAAAAGCCGTGATAGCCAGTTAATGGGTACTTCGGTATCAGTATTTAATAGAACAACGTCATTTTTTGTTTCTTTTAAGGCTTTATTTACTGATCCGGTAAATCCTAAATTAGTTGCATTGTTTATAATAATTACATTTTTTTTACTGTTAAAGGATTCAAGAAAAGGAATGATTTCTTTATCCGGGCTGCAATCATTAATCAATAGGAGCCTGAAGGGTATGTCACTTCTTTCAAATATTTGAGGAAGAAGAATTTTTAAAAAGTGTAACCCATTATAAATTGGGATAACAATATCAACCTCTTTTTTAGTATAAGAACTCCATATTTCTTCGTTCCCTTTATAAAAAAATGGCTTGATTTTATGAAACTCAATTAGTTTTTCTTTCTTGTTTTTTGGATAAAAAAATATGTAATCTGATTTATGGCGTTCAAATGATTGGATACCTTTATTTGAATCGGTTCGAATCGGTTTTTCTGGTGCTTTTTTCTTGAAAACCCTAATGAGTCTGTCTTTTATGATACCCAGCAGCGAACGAGTTTCATAAGTAGCCCTATACCATTGTAGTTCATTTTTTAGAGTTGAAATTTCGTCCTTCCCTATATTGTTTTCTGTATTCTGCATTTATAATGGAGATAATGCTTTAAGCATTTATTGCCCGATAAAATTAAAAACCAAAGTAAATTTATTATTTTTAATCAAATAAATTGAAAAAGGACATGGCACAAGCTTCAAAATTGATGAAATGACCTTAGTAGTATGGAAGATTATGCCTATTTTTGACGGATTAAGTTGTTTTAAGTATGATTCTTGCCAAGAATATTGGCATAATTGAATTGCCTTAAAAATACAACGTAATTTGTTAGATAGTATTAAAAAAAGGAAAGTACTGCTATAATTTTAATTTACGGTTGAAAAGCAAAGTACCCTACGATGCCTATTAGTGATAAATATAAATTGATATTTATACATATACCCAAATGTGCAGGTATATCAGTATGGCGCGCATTAGATTTAGCTGAAACTTCGGATAATCTAATAACATTTTCAAGCCCAATACTTCAACATGCGCTTCCAAAACAATTGAAAGGGAAATATATAAGCAATAAAACCTGGGCAGAATATAAAAAATTTACTATAATTCGCAACCCATACGATAGAGTAGTTAGTGATTATTTTTGGATGAAAAATGATGCTCATGCTTCAAGTCTTATAACAGGCAGTTTCGATGATTTTTTGGCCTTAAGAGAAGAAGTTGTGAATAATAATAAATATAAAGAAGATATATATTTTGATCATTTTTACCCAATGCACTTTTATTTTGAAGGTATTAAGTATGATCATGTTTTGCGGTTTGAAAATATTAACAAGGGTTTTGATAAATTAAGGAAATTGTATCATATCGAGAACGCCCTTCCTAAGGTTAATAATAGTATAAAGGAAGGATTTGTATTAAATGAACAACAAAAAGACCGGATATATAAATTGTATAAAAAGGATTTTGTTCGATTTAAATATAAAAAACAGTATGAGGGTAATACACAAGAGAGTAACAAACAAAACAGTATAGTTGTAAATAATGAAAATTTAATCAATTCATTAAGAGAAGAAATAAATAGGCTTCAGAATCAAAATGACCAAATTGAGAACGAGAAAAATCAATTAATAGTTGCCCTGCAAAATGAGAAGATGCAAATTGAAAATGAGAAGAACCAATTTATAGCGGCACAGTATATTGAAAAGACTGAAATTGAGAAACAGAGAGATAATGTTATAAATGAGCGGGATAGTGTTATTGGTGAAAGAAACAATTTGAAAGAGCAACTTTCGTCATTAAATGAGATACTGGGCCATGTAAAGAACGAGAATAATGCCTTGCTAAATGGCTTGGAAACTAAAGGTCAAGTAATTCAGGAATTAAGTAGCAACAAAATTCATTTGGAAAAGGAATTGAACCAAAAGGATAATCTTATTGCCCAAGCCACGATTGACAAGGAAGCAATAGAAAAGGAATTTGCTAAGATATCTGCTGAGGTTAAAGTTCTTGGTAAGAATCTATCAGATCGGGATATAAGTATTTTAAAATACGAATCAGAAACATTACAATTGAGGTTAAAAATTGAACATTTGGATAGAATGCTCATCAGTGAGAAGGAAAATAATTTGAAGGCTGCTATGGAATCTGGTTCACATATTAAGCAATTGATTCAAGATAATACAGCATTGCTTACCGAGCTTAGTTTTAATAAGGAAATAATAGGTAAGTTAAATAGTGAAAAAGATAAGTTAGAGCAATCATTGCTAAAAATCTCAATAGAAGCAAGAGCATTAGAGGAAAGTATTTCTAAAAAAGAGAAACATATTCTTGATAATCAATCATTGATTGAGCAATTAAGAGGGCAAAAACTTGATATTGAGAATGCTCTCACTTTTGAAAAGGAGTCACATTCTGAGGCAGTCAGGGTAATGAGTAGCTTAAATGATCAATCAACAAAGGTTAAGGAGTTGTTATTATCTGAAATTTCTTTGAAAAATGAAGTGATAAGTAAAATATCAAAAGAGTGTAGTAATTTGGAAGATAAATTGGTTGAAAATAAAAACAATTATGAACGTGAAATACGTAAGCTAACGGAGAATGTTTTAAATAATGAACAAGCACTATTGAAAATGAAAGAATTAAACCGCGAGTTTGAAGACTCTGTTAAATGGTATATGGATACATATGAAAATCGTTCGATATTCGGAATTATGAAATACAAAGTATTAAAAAAATAATTAAAATTATAGGTGCATTTCCAATACAAAATGTTTTGACAAATAATGATATCGGACAATCCCCAAATGTAAATTGAGTAAAAAATAAAAATGGCACATTCATTTAAAAAAGATACTTTTATTATTAACGGTTTTAATTATTTCGATTTTGATTATTATCTCAATACATATGGCTTAAGTAAAGCCACACATATCGGGGCGATAGAAGATTATTTAGGGCACGGGTGGAAGAATGGAAGAAACCCAAATCCGTTATTTGATGTTAAATATTATCTCGATGCTAATCCTGATGTAAAAGAAGCAAACATTGAGCCGTTTTCGCACTACTTAACTGATGGTTGGAGAGAGAGGAGAAATCCTAATCCTCTGTTTGATGTGAAATATTATCTTGAATCTAATCCGGAAGTTGAGTTGGCTAATATTGAGCCGTTATATCATTATTTAACCTATGGTTGGAGAAAAGGATTGAACCCCAACCCATTATTCGATATAACATATTATCTTGAATGTAATCCTGATTTGATAGCAGCAAATATTGAGCCGTTATATCACTATTTAACTCATGGTTGGAAGGAAGGAAGAAACCCTAGTTCATTATTTGAAGTTAACCATTATCTTGAATCATATCCTGATATAAAACAGGCTAATTTAGAGCCCCTATATCACTATCTAACTCACGGCCACAATGAAGGCAGGAGTCCGAAATCTCTGCCCCAAGGAACAGAATTATCGAATAATGCCAATTTAGGCCAGAAAACAAGGCCTACTGACGAAATAATTATTGCAAAATCAGAGTTATTTGATGGGGAGTGGTACTCGAAAAACTACAACCTTGATCCTCATCAAGACCCTGCAGAACACTATTTACACCACGGCTGGAAAAATTTATATAACCCTTCAGATAGATTTTCTACGGTTCAATATTTATTATTGAATAAGGATGCGGAGGCATTGGGAAGTAATCCTTTATTACATTATGAACTTTATGGAAAGAATGAACAAAATCGTATTTATCATGAGCCCCATGTAATTGATTACGATTTAAATAATGAATATAAAAGGAAACAAGACGAGTACATTCGTACAAAATATAGCAAACACACTAAAAAACTCATTGTATACCTTGTTCCTGAAGTTGATATAATTGGTGGTGGCGTTATGTCAATTTGCTCAATGGCCCGGGTTACTAGTAGTATAAAGGAATTATCGGACCATGTTATTGTTGTAGCTACTTTGCCCTCAGTCACTACCTTTTTTGAGTATACCAAATTCGATGCTGGTTTTAATATTTTAAGGTTTGACCAGTTAAGAAGCTATTTTACTGAATTGGAGGAAATAATTGTTCATATACCAGAAATTTATGTGTTCTATTTTCTGTTAAAAATTAATGCGGTTGATTCAAACTGGTTAAAGAGGTTGAAGAAGACGCAGTTAAATATTCTGAACCAGAATATGCTTGTAATGCCCCGCCCAAAGATTGTTGATTATTTGAAATTACTTGGGCAAACCACAATGACCTGCGCACATAAAAGATATTGTACCAGGCAATTGAGATCGAGTTATAACATACCAGTTCATTTTTTTAGTACAAGTAATTTAATTAAGTATAAGTATCGGCCTTTTAAGGAAAAGGAGAACATTATTGCCTATTCCCCCGATGGTAATCCCTTTAAAGATGATGTTCTATCACTATTAAAACATGAATTTCCAAAGTATAAATTGGTGGAAATTAAAAACATGAGTTATACTGAATACTTAGATACAATTACCAGGGCAAAATGGATGATTACTTTTGGGGAGGGTATTGATGGGTATTTTATGGAAAGTATACGATCTGGAGCAATATCATTTACAGTTAAGAATCATATGTTCTTTAATGAGGAATATGATGGTTATTTGAATATTTATGATAGCTATTTTGATATGCTTGGTAAAATTGTTTCCGATATAAAGAAGCTTGATACTGAAAAAATATACAATGATTTTAATGATACGTTACGAGAATTAGATTTAAGGGTTTATAATGATGAGGACTATAAGAATAACATTAAAGAATACTATCTTGGTAACTATACGTACCCAATAAAGAATATTATAAGGGAGAGGACTAAACGGATGAAAAAAAAGCCACTTATTTCAATTGTAGTGGCTACTTATAATGGCGAGGCGTATCTTGAACAGCAATTAGAAAGTCTTGTTTCTCAAACCTATGGCAACTTTGAGATAATTGTAAGCGACGATAATTCAACGGATAAAACTGTGGAGATTCTTAGTAAATACAGTAAACAATATGGTATTACCGTAATTACAAATAAAAGTGAAAAAGGGCTGGTAGGTAATTTTTCAAATGGCCTTAAGGTTGCAAAGGGAGAATATATTTCACTTTGTGATCAGGACGATATTTGGGAGTTAAATAAGCTTGAGACATTATTAGAGCGGATAGATGATTTTGATATTGTTCAGGGACAGCTTACAATTATAGATGATAGTGGCGCATACCACCCTGCACAATATATGCATGATGCATATGAAATAAATAAGACATCATTATATAGCATAGAAAATTATATAAAAGAGAATCCAATGCTTGGTTGTGCAACACTTATAACCAGAGAATGTATTCAAAGGTCGTTGCCGGTGCCTGATGGATTTGTTTACCACGATTGGTGGATAGCATTAGATGCAATTCTTAGAGGGAAAGGCATATGTAATATTGACATTCCGGTAGTGCAATACAGGCAACATGAAGTGAATACTGCTAAATCAACTTTTTGGAGTTCTGAATGGTGCAAAAAGAAACGCACTTCTGATGGTATAATATTAAAAGAATTAGATATTTACCTGAATCCCGTTGCTAAGCATTTGCTGGAGTGTGATATGAACCTTATGCTTCTCTACGATTTTGCCAGAAAGTATGCTCCGAAATTTGCATTCGATTATTTTGAAAATAATTCAATGGCATTTACAGATAATGTAATGAAGAAACTTTTAGAAAGTATTAACCCTAAAGTAAAAGAGGAGCAAGACGCCTATGAAAAAGAAAAGCAATAAGATAAATGTTACAAAAGCCTTTTTGCCCCCTATTAAGGAATACAAGAAATATATTGACATAATTTATGCCAATTCGCATTTAACTAATCAGGGCCCACTACTGTTAGAGCTGGAAAGCAAACTGAAAGCATATTTGAAGGTTGAGCATTTTCACTTTTTGACTAATGGCACACTTGCGCTTCAGCTTGCTTTAACCGCTCTTGATATTTATGATGGCGAAATAATAACTACGCCTTTTTCATACGTAGCAACTTGTTCGAGTATAATCTGGGGTAGGTGTAAGCCCGTTTTTGTAGATATAGAGCCTGATAATTATACAATTGATGTTAAAAAAATTGAAGCAAAAATTACAAAGAAAACCAAAGCAATTTTAGCTGTTCATGTGTTTGGTTATGCTTGTGATGTGGAAACAATTGAAAGAATTGCCAGAAAGCATAAACTTAAAGTTATTTATGATGGAGCCCACTCTTTTGGATCTGTATATAAAGGGCGTTCATTGGCCTCCTATGGTGATATTTCTACGCTTTCATTTCATGCAACAAAGCTTTTTCACACTATTGAAGGGGGAGCTTGTATCGTTAAAGATAAAAGCATATCGCATAAATTAGATCTTCAAAAGCGGTTTGGCCACAACCTTGACGAACATTTAATATTAGGTATTAATGCAAAAGCAAGTGAGTTTCAGGCAGCTATGGGGCTTTGTAATTTGGAATATATACAAAAGGCAATGGAAACCAGGAAAAAACTATGTGATTTGTATGATAAAGAATTACATGGACTAGTTGGTCGACCTAAAGTACAGGCTAATTTAGTATATAATTATTCGTATTATCCTGTGTTATTTAAGAGTGAAAACGAATTGTTAAGAGTGTTTAAGGCATTAGGTGACAAAAATATATTTAGCAGGCGTTATTTCTACCCAAGTCTTAACACAATCAATTATGTTAATGGAGAATCATGCCCAATATCTGAAGATATTTCCCTTCGGATAGCATGCCTACCGCTATATGTTGAATTGGGTAGCGGTAATGTAAAGAAAATTTCCCAAATTATTAGGGATACATTACAAATAAAACAGTAATCGGCTCCTATTTTATATAGGGGTAATAATGCGCAATTACTTTGGCGAGTTTGTTTTATAAGCAGGTGATGTAGCATTATTAAAGCAATTTAGCTAGTACAAGCCAAGTAATTATTTGGCTAAAATTAGTTGTTAATTGTTTTGACTCTGCTGAGCCAGCGAAGGGACTCGAACCCCTGACCTACTGATTACAAATCAGTCGCTCTAGCCAGCTGAGCTACGCTGGCATACTTATTTCAGTATGCTAAATTAAGAACGAATTCAGTAAAAAAGTGGCTTAACGCTTCTTTTCTCAACGGCAACAAAGTTATGATTTTTTTGATAGCACTATTATAACTTCAGGTTTCATTTTAGATAATTAATAAAACGCAGGGTATATATTTTCAAGAGCCAATATAGCCTATGATGGTAATAAGCAACTATAACATGCAGTATAGCACAGTTTCACCATATGATGTTGTATGGTGTTTCAAAAATAACTTGTATTCAGGTACCAATTGCTTTATGTATTGTGGAATTTCAATCATGTCATAATCTTTGTGATAAACACAAACAGCTAATTTCGGCTTGTATTTTTTTATAGTGTTTTGCGCACCTTGCAGGCACTTTAGTTCAGCCCCTTCTATATCTAGCTTTATAAAGTCAATTTTTTTAATGTCATTTTCTTTTACAAAATCATCAATTGATTTTGTTTTAACCGATATTGTTGGGCTGGTCTTTGAATTATCTATGCGTGTAGCTGGTCCATTTTCCTGGAATGTTAATACCTCATTGGAGCAATTCCACAATGCATATTTATTCAAAAAAATAGATTTATTAAGTTGAGGGTTAACCCTCATATTATTTTCGAACACTTTTATGTTATCATTAACAAATTCAAATGAAAAAACCTTACCCGTTGCGCCTGTTTTATTGGCAAAAACTAATGCCGTGTCTCCATAAAAACACCCTCCATCAATTACATAGTCTCCTTCCTTTACAGCAAAGTTAGCGTCCGCATATCCATATTGATTTGCAAGAATAGAAAGATATACTGATTCGGGATCATGGAAAAAAACTTTAAGGCCGGTTCCCATTTTATTTAAATCATACAAATGTAAAGCCAATTTATTTGGACTTATTGTTTCGGATGTTTTGCAACTAGTGATCTTTTGTAATAAATTATAAAAATCCTCAATAGGGAATTGTAATTTATAATTTTTATGGCCTAGCATTTTAAATGCAAGAATATCAACCATTTGATCTTTTGATCTTGAGTCTGATAACATGTCATATGTTAAACTAAATCCATCAATATCCCAACAAGATAATAATTTATTTGCGCTTTCCGCTCCCTCAGATTTTTTTAAATATTTGTTTAGTTTCCCTTTCAAATAGAGAGAAAGGTTTAAGAATGTATAATCTTTTTTTAAACTGGGAAGTGCGTAATTATCGTCAGGATAACAAGGAAATATATTTCGTTTAATTTTAGCAGCAATAAGGTTTTTCATCTTTATTTTTCGGATTGAGGGTTGTTTTTAGTCCCATAAATAAAGCCCTATTATTCTATTTATGATTAGTTTTTGTGGTTTTATATTAGCTTGTAATCATCTAAATAGCTATGTATTTTGGTTATATCATTAAACATTATCACGTCAATTATAGACAAGTTAGAAATGAATTCCCTTTTACCTTGTTGATAAAGAGCGGTATTAACTTCAAGAAATTTGATATCAATATTTTGTGAAGTGTATTTGTTTTTATCGAAAAAATCGAGCCCTCCGGGCGGATTAATATATTGAGTGGCGCCTATTGCTTTACATATATTTAATGCCCATTCATCAGGAGCCGAAACAGTATCTATTGAAAGATTCATCTTGGAGAAAACTTCAGAATTACATTCTATATCCAAATAGCGACAAATTTCTTGAGTGCTTGCAATGTTTACTTCAGATAAACTAGTAGTTGAAGTAGAAAAACATTTTTCGATTAACTGAATTGTTTGTGTATAAAATGGTGCAAATTTTTTATAATGCTCTAGTTGTCTTATGATTTTTAGTTTCCAATCTTCAATGTCATTTGTTATTATGTCCTTAATAGTGGCATCTCTCTCATGTTTTTTTAGGGGGACTGTAATATATTGCCATCCTTCAACAGGTTTTAATACTCTATTCCTGTTTACCCATCCATGACGAATATACTGTGGGGTATCAAAAAAAATCCATTTATCTGAGTTTCTTATCAAACTGAAGTAACCCAGATAAGGAAAAAAATAAGGTTGCATTATACCTACTCTCATACTAATAAAATATCAAGTATTTTTATAAATAGACGGACTATTCAAATATAGTTGGTTTAGTTATATTATGGAGGGATTTTCTATAATTGCACTCAAAATCATCTTGCTTAAACTACCTTTTATATTCTCGAATTACGTAAGATTCAATATGTTTTAGTTATTATCTTTGTATTTAACCTACTTATCAATGAATTTTGGTGAAATAAATTGGAAGAAAGGATTTATGTATTTTTTTTGAGTAAAAATGAAAGAAATCGGCGGATATTTTGAACTCGAGTCTTTTGGATCTCCTGAATACCATGATAGGGCAATTAAGCTTAATTCGGGACGAAATGCGTTACGCTATATTATTCGAGCTTATGGCATAAGGGAGATGTTGGTTCCTAGATATACGTGTCCGGTTGTTTTCGAAGCGCTTGCAGAAGAAAATTGTAAAGTAATATTCTACTCAATTGATGAGAAACTTAACCCTTCAATGGATATTGATGGCGAAATGAAACAAAATAAGTTTGTTTTATATAATAATTATTTTGGCGTTTGTGGGAATGTGGTTGAGCGGTTGATTGGAAAGTATACCAATGTAATTGTAGATAGTGCTCAGTCGTTTTATTCTTTAAAAAAGGGAATAGCATCATTTTATAGCCCACGTAAGTTTTTTGGATTGCCTGACGGAGGCATACTCCGTTGTGATAAGGAGTTGGACGATAAGTTTGAAGAGGATATTTCAATTGACAGATGTTCGCATTTGCTTAAAAGATATGACTTGCCTGCAACTGAGGGATACCCTGATTTTCAGCGTAATGATAATTCACTTATCGGCCAGCCTATTAAGCACATGTCAAAACTGACTCAAGCTCTAATGTCTAATATTAATTATAGTAATACAAGAAAAATTAGGATGGAGAACTTCTCTTTTCTTCATGATAATCTTTGGGATGATAATGAATTGAAAATTGATATGGCTAAAGATGACGTTCCATTAGTTTATCCATTTCTTCTGAAAAATAAGGAGCTGCGTAAAAAATTAATTGAACGTAGAGTATATGTGGCGACTTATTGGCCAGAACTTGAAAAATATTGTGATGAAGGTTCTTTTGAATTGTATTTGAAAAACTACCTGATACCTATCCCCATTGACCAAAGGTATGGCTTAGAAGAAATGAAATTTATTTTAGGAATAATATGAGTCAGATAAAAGTTTTGGTATACCCAGCAGGGGAGATAAACTCAATTGAACTGCATGATGCTTTATCAACTTGCGTAAATATTAAATTATTTGGAGCTTCTTCAATTGACAGGCATGGAGAATATGTTTTCGAGAATTACATACGTAATGCTCCAATGATAACAGATAAAGATTTTTTTGAAAAGTTTAATGCTTTACTCGCCACTAACGAAATTGAACTGATATTTCCAACCCATGATACTATTGCAGCATTTTTTGCTGATAATCAGGAAAAAATAAAAGCCAAAATTATAACTGCAGATAAAAAAACTTCAGCAATATGTCGTGATAAAGAAAAAACATACAGTACATTTAATAGTCATGATTTTGTTCCGCAAGTTTACACGGAAATAACCACTTACCCATTATTTATAAAGCCGAAGCAGGGACAGGGTAGCGTAGGAGCTAAATTAATAAAAAATGCTAAGGATATAGCTGATATTAATTTAACTGATTATGTGATTTGTGAGTATTTACCAGGTGAAGAGTATACGGTAGATTGCCTAACTGATAAAAATGGCAAATTGTCATTTGCCTCTCCCCGGTCTCGCCAACGAATAATGGCTGGTATATCAGTGGCTGGTAAAATAGAGAAGCTTACACCTGAAATTGAGAATATTGCTCAAAAGATAAATGGTGAATTGTCTTTTATGGGGCTTTGGTGGTTTCAGATAAAGAGGGATGAAGAAGGCAAGTGGAAATTATTGGAAATTTCAACCCGCTGTGCGGGTACAATGTGTTTAACTAGAGCACGGGGTGTTAACTTGCCGTTATTAAGTGTTTACGTTGCTTTAGGGTATGATATTGAAGTACACCCCAATAGTTATAGGGTTGTAGTAGATAGAACATTGATTTCACGATATAAGATAGATTATGAATATGATACTGTATACTTTGATTTTGATGATACATTAATAATAAACAATAAAGTAAACCTTAAAGCAATTTGGTTTTTGTACCAGTGTAAAAATATAGGCAAAAAGGTGATTTTGATTACCAAACATCAAAATGAGCTTGTTCAAACAATGAAGACATTTGCTATTACAGAAAACTTGTTTAATGAGATTATTCATCTAAAGCCTCATGAAATTAAAGCTGATTTTGTAAAAAATAACAAGGCTATATTTATAGATAATGCTTTTCAAGAGCGTAACATGATAATGAAAGTGCATAATATTCCGGTATTTGATGTGGATGGGATAGATGTACTAATGGATTGGAGAAGCTAAGGCGTAATTACTATTTTAAAAGAAGCTTCATTTTGAGGATTAAACCATAAGGAATTATCGCTCTAACTCTACTAATAATTACTCCATAAGTAATCAAAAGTGGTTTAGTTCCAAAGGCCTTAATAACCTTAATCCTCGATATGATTTGCTCTTTATAATTTGATGCCGATATTGTCTGCATGTTGGCAGTAATATTCACTAATAACTCAGGTAATAATGCGCCTTTAAATTGTCTTATTATTTCCCAGAAATAGGCGTAGTCTTCGGCATGGGGATAGTTTTCAGGATAGTAGCCAATAAAATCAAGTACCTCTTTTCGAAACATAACCGTGGGATGAATGAAGGAACACTTAAAATGCATTTCTTTTATAATATCCTCATGCTTGGTTTTTGTTTTATATAAATAACTTTTCCCGGTCGTTGAATCAGTAAATTCACACCAAGTACCCAGTAAATAAATATCTGTATTCTCATCTAAAAATTTAACTTGCTCAGTAAAGCGGTTTGGGTGACAAGTATCTCCGCAATCTAATCGGGCTATGTATATATAATCTGTTCGCGTATGTAACTCTTCCAACCCTTTATTAAGTGCAATTGCAATGCCACTATTTTGACTGAGAGATAATACATTAATAATAACTTCTGGAAACAAGACTCTTACTGATTCTTCATCTAGCTTTATCTTACTGCCATCATCCACTATTAACACCTCAAACTTATCTTTTGAGTAGTTGATGCTTTTTAATGAAGTGATTAAGCCTTCAAAATTATTATAGTAAGGTATAAGTAATATAAAGTTCTTCATTGAAACTAAATGCCTGATAATTCGAATAAAATTACTGATTTTTAGTAATTCTGGGTTATTGACTAATTGGAACAATAGAATCAAAAAGGTACATTTGCATAGAACATAATACAATTAACTTGTTCTTAGCGCGTTATAGGCACTTACAGAACATTAATACTTCATTAAATGAAAACCATTAAGGCATTACCTATTCCTAAGCCATTAATTACAGCAATTGGTTTGTTTTTAATTTGTGGCATTTCTAATGCACAATTAAAACTCTATTCAAATGGTAGCATATCTGCTGGTAGTATAACCCAGCCACCAACCAATATAGAGTTGCAAGTAATAGGTAATTCCCTTTTTTCGAAAAGCACTGGGGCAATTACATCATCGGCATATATTAAAGGGGTAAACATATTTTCAACACAAACCACACCAGATTATACCTGGTGGGGCGATACTTTATCAGGCATATTCCATCCTGCTTTAAACACCATTGCCTTTGCCACCAATGGTAAAGCCATTTTAATGCTTATGCCAAATCATAACCTGATAATTGATTCGTCTATTGATAATGGAGCGAGATTACAGGTTAATGGAGGCCTGAATGCATCGCCGTTTGATATATACTCGAATACTAGTTCCAATAATATTTACTCGGGTATTAACTGGGTAAATAACACCACCACTAAAGCCTGGGCAGTAAAAAATGGTGGGCAGGACGAGTTTTACGTTTATGGAAATGGTCAGGCATATTCATATGGCTGGAACACTATAAGTGATTCTACCTTAAAAGAACATGTCACTAATATTCCGAATGCGTTAAGTAAAGTACTACGCTTGCAAGGTGTAACCTATAATTTAAAACAGAATGGTATAATGCGTAAAAGGCAAATGGGGCTCATTGCACAAGCTGTAGAAAGAATTGTGCCTGAAGTTGTAACCACCAACGATAATGGTATAAAAACCATTGCATATAGTAATATGATTGGCCTATTGGTAGAAGCTATTAAACAAGAGGATGTTAAAATAAACGATCTTCAACATAAAGTGGATAGCCTAACTAGCTCAAATAATAAGCAAACAGGTGCAAATTTCAATACAAATTCTGTAGATGGAGGAAAGGAAGCAAAATTATATCCATGTAAATCTTGTCCCGCAAATCAAAACACTACGTTCCAGTGTTACGTACCTAATAGTAGTAACAATGCAAATTTATTAGTGTTTGACATGAATGGTACGCTAAAGAAAACAGTTTCTATTAATGGGAAAGAAGAACAAAGTGTAAGTATACCCAGTGGTGGGTTGCTGGCAGGTATGTATTATTATACTTTAATGGTTGATGGAAGTGAAATAGATACTAAAAAGGTAATTGTTACTCAAAATTAAAGGATAACAATTTTGCCTCTGAAGTCAACAGAGGTATTATCATTAATCACCCTATAAAGGTACATACCAGCGTTTAAATAACCAAGACTTATCTCAGTGTTCCCATTTTGAAACAAATGCGAACTATATATTTTTTCTCCTACTACATTATAAATTTCAATAGTTTCATTATTGCCGTTTGAATTTTGAAGCATTACATTGAATATACCGTGATTGGGGTTGGGATAAACACTTACTGATTCAAGTCCCGAGTTAAAATTCCGGTCACCTATTTTCATTAGCTCGCGTACCCTAAAATTAAATGCATCTCCAACAATTATATTGCCAAAATTATCTACTGCAATGCCTGTAGGGTTGTTTAACTCAGCACCAAGTGCAAATTCTCCATCTCCCGAATATCCGGCCTTTCCGGTTCCGGCAATAGTTGATATAGTGCCCTGTGCATTAACCATACGTATTCGATGATTATTAGCGTCAGCTATGTAAACATTATGTTTGTTGTCTACTGCAACGCCTCCCGGAAAATTTATTTTTGCAGCAGTTGCCAGGCCCCCGTCGCCTGAATATCCACTCATGCCATTTCCGGCTATAGTTGTGATGATTCCGGTTCTGTCTATTTTTCGTATCCGGTTGTTATCTTCATCAGCTATATAAATGTCATCAATACTATCAATTGCAATACCCGTAGGGTAATATAATTCAGCCGAAGTGGCATTGCCTCCATCACCAGCGTATCCTGCTATGCCATTGCCAGCAATGGTTATAATAGTGCCGGTTTTATTAATCTTTCTTATCCGGTTATTAAAAACATCAGCAATAAATACATTTCCCGAATCATCTACTGCAATCCCAGTCGGGTCTTTAAATGAAGCAAGGGTAGCGGGACCACCATCACCCGAAAAACCATAGGCGCCACTCCCAGCAATTGTACTTATAATTCCGGCCGAATTAATTTCTCTTATTCGTTCGTTTCCAATATCAGCAATATATATATTGCCCTTCAAGTCAGTATATACTCCTGTTGGGCCACATAAGCCTGAGACATAAGCGAAACTTCCATCACCAGAAAAAGAAAATTTCCCATCTCCAGCAATGGTATTTATTATTCCATTGCTGTTTATTTTGCGAACCCTTGAATTGCCCCAGTCAGCAATATAAATGCTACCTGTGCTATCTACACTTACTGATAGTGGGTAGTATAACATTGCATTAATAGAAGGATTTCCGTCGTTAGAAAAACCCGCCATGCCTGTGCCAGCAATGGTAGTTATGGTGTAAACCTGTGCCTGGAGACTACCATTTAAAGCAAAATATATACTGACAAACAGGCACTTCCATATTTTTTTTGCTTTTGCCATTTTCCGTTATACTTCTGATCATCTGTAATTTATTTGATAACCCTTTATCAAATTTATTGAAAAATAGGCATATAGTCAAATAAGCTTACCGGATGGGTAAACGGATGTAATGAAAGTAAAGTATAAAATGCTCCTTAAAGTTTTACAGGATAGCAAATTTACCACTTGCCTCCGCCTCTCCTTTTTCTGAAATTACTTTATAGAAATAGATACCTGAAGGTTGGTTTTCAAGATTTAATTGTATGGTTGAAGAAGTAGTGATTTTTGTAGTGTAAATTATTTTGCCCAATAGGTTACATATTTCAAGCATAGAGTTTTCATTTGTATTTTCAATATTGAAGTTTATAATACCATTGCATGGATCAGGAAAGGCTTTAACCAAGTTATGGTATGAACTAACTTCATTAACGGTTAGCGGTATGCATTGTTCAGTTAATGTTCCCCCTAAACTATAGAATTCTCGATGAAACGCTTGATAGAATAAATTGGCAACAGTTGAATCGTGAATGATAAGTATATTTTCATCATTAAAAACTTCTGCTTCGTTGGTCCAGTTATGCGAACCGGTTAAAACCTTAGGATCTGCTTGCATGTTGCAAGGATCTATAATAACATACTTATTGTGAAAAAGTGAATCAGAGCCTGCATATAGTTGTAACATCGAGGCAAGGTAATTACTTAACGTGCCATAGGGAGCATATTGCAAACTGTATTGGTCCATTATACCTGCTACATAAAGTCCTTTTTTAATCATAGTTACTATAGCGTTGGCATCAGCAGCGTAGCTAAATTCGAAAACTCCAAAATCAATTTCTGTTTTGGCAGAGGTGATGGTAGATACAATATGATTACTGGTAGTATCGGTTGGGCTAAAGTATGCTTCCACTTGATGACCATCGACATTAAAGTTGTGGCGCATTATGTTTTTTTTGTATTTTCCGAACTTTGAATTTGTAAGGTTATATTTTCCGCCTTCTACCGTATCTCCCCACATCTGGTTAAACTCAGCCAAATAGCAATGTGCCACTGCTGAATCTTGAATAATTACAATATTGTTTGCATCTTTATCAATCTGTCCCGGTTCCCAATTCATGCAACCTGTCCAAAGTATTGGATCATTCGGATTAGATGATCGGCCATCAATAACCATAAATTTATTATGCATAATTCCATAATTGCCACCTGTTGGGCTCGGTAAAGTATAAATAGCTTTATTAATACTATCAAGTCCGGTATTCGGCGAATACATAGAGTCTATCTGGTTACATACCCACCGTATTTTAACTCCACGGGCATAAGCTCTATTTATTGCAGCAGCAATGTTAGCAATATAACCCTGCTCAAACCAGGTACTGTCTTCTACAAAATCATACATGGCAATATCAAGTGTATACCTCGCCCTGTCAATGTATTTAACTACTGTATCACCTGCCTTTCTAATAATCGCAACGGCTTTTTCGGTTCGTGCTACGGTTGTATCCACTGGTCTAGTAAAATAACAAACTATATGATGATTTGGTCCGAATATAGATTGTGCATCTAAACCGATACAGGAAAATAATAAGAGGAAAGTTAGTATGATATTGCGTTTCATAATTGATATTGGAGTTTGCTTACATAAAACAAGCTGCCATATAGCAGCTTGTTTTACTATATAGGATCAAATTCGTTTTATTGCTTAATGAATTTTCCGGTAAATTCTTTGGTGTTGCCTGTTTGCACACGTAGTAAATACATACCTGAAGCTAGGCCATCGGTATTCAACGTATTAACGTATCGTGCATCTAACTTGCCTGATTGTACCATTTGCCCCAAGTTGTTATAAATAGAATAAGTTATGTTGCTACCCGGTATGTTGAGTGTAACTTTCAGTGTATTGCTAGTTGGGTTAGGGAACATAGTAACCTCATCAATATTGTGTACTTCATTTACACCTAATGGTATACAAGTTTGAACCAGGTTTACCGGTGTACCACCTGCAGTCGATAATGCTAAGAAGTCAGCGTGGAAAGCTTGATAGTATTGGTTAACAATAGAAGAATCATGCACAATTACAGTATTTTCATCATTAACTGTATTCGCTGATGAGCTCCAATTATGCGAGCCGGTTAAAATTTTAGGGTCTGCGTTCCAGGAATAATCACAAGGGTCGACCATAATGTATTTGCTATGACAAATACCGTTTGAATAGTAACCTGGTAAACCACTATAAATTAAAAGATTAGAACCCATGGCATTACTTAAATCTGTATAGGGCGTATAACCTAAGCTCGACTGATCCATAATACCATGCACATTTACACCTCTGTTAATTGCTGCAACAATAGGAGCATCGTCAGCTTGTAAGGTAAAGGTGAACATTTCAAAGTCTAATTCGCTTTGAGCAGTTTGTATAGTAGAGATAATATGGTTGCTGGTTTGGTCAGCAGGACTGAAATAAGATTCGATCCAATAGCCATCAATTGAGAAATTGTGCTGCGTAATGTTTTTTTCTTTAGGTCCAAATACCGATTTTGTTAAGTTAGGTTGTCCACCTTCAACACTATCTCCCCACATTTGGTTAAATTGAGTAAGGTAGGTATGGGCAAGAGCAGAATCCTGGAAAATTATAATGTTGTTAATGTCTTTGCAAATTTGACCCGGTTCCCAGTTCATGCAACCAGTCCAAAGAATCGCATCATCTGGATTTGATGATCTTCCATCAATAACTACAAATTTATTGTGCATAATACCGCTGTATGATGCGCTTGGCAATGTAGGTATAGCCTTGTTTATAAGTGCAAGCCCGTAATTAGGTGTTATTGCAGCATTAAAACCTTTCGAAGAATCACTTGGGTTATGAATCCAGCGGATTTTTACACCACGAGCATACGCGTTATTAATTGCTGTATGTATGGGTGGTACATATCCGCCTTCGTACCATGTGCTATCTTCTACATAATCATAAAGTGCTATATCAAGGGTATACTTAGCACGGTTGATGTAGGCAATTAATGTATCGCCTGATGAACGTATTAGGGCCTTAGCATTGTTGTGCGGCCTTGCTACGGTAGTATCAACCGGATGGGTTGAATAACAAATAATGTGATGACCCGGTCCGAAAATATTTTGAGCATTTGCGCTACCAAATAGTAAGAGAGCCAATAAAACAAGTGTAGATATTTTTTTCATGATTAGAAGAATTATACTGTCAGCTATTATTTTCTTTAAAAAGGAAAAGCAACATATATACATATGTTGCTTTTCCTAAGTACTCAAAATTTGCAATTATTTAATTATCAGTTTTCCTGTAGAAATTACATTGCCATTTTCAGCAAGAACGCGGTATAAATAAATACCAGGAGCTTGTGTGCCAAGGTTGATCTCTGTTTTGTCAGAGGTTAATTTGGTTTGGTAAATGTTCTGACCAAGAACATCAAATACACTGATGTATGATTTTTCAGGAGCATTTGTTACTGCAACAGTAAACGAACCGTGGTTAGGGTTAGGAAACACACTAACATGAGCGTTGCTATTACCATTAATTTCATTGATGCCTAATGGGCAATTCAATTCTTGTACAAATGCACTGTAAGAAGAATAAGCTACATACAGGTTACCATTTGCATCAAGTGTACATTGTTCATAAGAAGCACCATTTTGAGAGCAAGAACCGCCGCCTAATGGAAGAACCTTCCACGCAGTGTCAACTTTGGTGTCAAATTTTTCTACAGTAACATCATATTGGCCTTGGTTGTGAACTTCGTTACCCCAATCATCATAAGATACGTAGTAAGCGCCTTTAGGATCAATTGCAAGTGACATGTAGCTGGTCCAGTCGGTTGAGAAACCGGCAGCACCAACATATACCCATGCGCTACCGTTCCATTCCTGAACATTAGCTTCGTTACCGGCTCCGTAAGAAGAGTAAGCAACTACAGGCATATTTGTAAGTGGATTGATCTTGATAGAAGGGTAAACAGATTTACCACCTGAGAAGTTACGTGTACCAACCCATTGCCAGCCGGTGCTTGTATATTCCATTACTGAAATACCATTTTGGTTTGAAGCGTTATCAGAGAAGGCCACGTAAACATTTCCGTTTTTATCAACTGCAATGTTTTCGTAAGAAGCAGAATCACCATTAACATCAGCAGGGCCTACGTTGGTCCAGGTAGAACCACCAACAGCACATTTCATAACTGACATGTGGTAGTCAGCAAGTTCAAACGCTGTGTAAATAGTATCTTTCCAAATAGCCATAGAAGCGTAATAGCATGTACCACCACTAACTGCAGCAGCATTGGTTCCTATTGCAGACCATGCACCAGTAGTATATTTCATACAAGATATGCTATATTTGGTAGTAGCTCCGCCATCGGTGAAAAGACAAATAGGATCGCCGGCAGCATCAAAGCCCATATTGGTAAACTTTGCAGTACCTAAAGAAATACCAGGTGTACCTACAGTAGACCAAGTACTTCCATTATACATCATCACAGTAGCCTTGCCACCTGTGTTAGCATCGTGGTAAGCAATGTATGGGTTACTTGTAGTAGGAGAAACAGAAATTGAAGTGTATTGTGCTAATCCATTCGCGGTACCCGGGTTCATGTTAGAAATACCGGTAGTGGACATATAGAGCCATTGTTTTGCTGAGCTACTCCATTGGAATGCTTGTGCGTGGTCGCCCACACCTTTATCTTCGTAAGCAAGCATCGGTACGCCATGGTTATCTACAGCTAAGGAGATAAAATTTGCATCACCGGCAGAAACAGCTTGTGATACTTTGTAAGAACCAACGAAATCTACACTGTTCTTTGAGTTGTTATATTCAACCATACTTAAACCATCATAACCGTAGTAAGACAGATCTTGGTAAGCAACATAAACGTTATCAGCCGAGTCAACGCCTGCTGATACATAGTTTACAGGACCGCCAAGATATTTTGTCCTATTGTTTGTATCAGCACTCCATGTTGAAGTTGCCGAGTCAAACATCATAATGCCAAGATTCTTGCCTGAAGAGAAATCTTCGTAGGCAACAATTGCATTACCTTTTTTATCCATAGTTAAGGAAACCCAGTTTACTGTATCAGTTGTAATTCCAACTGAATCTGCAGGTACAGTAGCAACACCAGGAACAACCCAATTTGTACCGTTAAAATACTGAACCATTAAATGGTCAGCATGGTTTGGCTTAAAGCCATCTTCATAAGCTACGTAAGGAACATTGTGTACACGGTCAAATGCAATTTGACAATATTGCGCTTGTCCTTTAGAAACTGCAACCGAAGCTCCTACTGGTACCCATGACTTTGTTAGTGCATTGTACATTTGAACATTCATTTTAGATGTGGCAACGTTTTCATAAGCTACGTAAGGAATACCATTGGTATCAGTAGTTATAGAAATGAACTGAGCCGGGGTTGTAAAACCAGAAACCTGACCTGGTAAAGTATCCCACTTAGTTCCGTTGAACATATATACCGCGCAATGGTTTGCATAGCCCTTGTTTTCGCAAGCTACATAAGGTATACCATGTTTGTCAATTGTTATAGCATTATCATAAACTTCGGCGCTGGTAGCTCCATAAGTAAAGCCAGTAGCACCAACTTGTACCCAAGTTCCTGCAACATATTTTTTTACTGAAGTTCCATAAAAATTGTTACCATCGCGATAAGCAACATATGGGGTATTAGTGCTAGGATCAACTGCCATAGCTTCATATTCTGATTCGCCAAATGAAATATGGCTGGCCGAATCAACAGGGCCAAGGTAATTGAACCCACATTGCGCGTTCGATCGGCCCATTAAGCCCAGGAATGCTAATGATAAAAGGTAGATTTGTTTTCTTTTCATGATTATTGTTATAATTGTTTTGTTTTCAAACTGCATCTAAACACCAAGGGGACGCATTTTGTGCCGCAAAAGAAACAAACCAGTATTTACATAATGTTAATCATATGTTAAGAATAGCTACATAGCCATGAGCAACTATAGATTAGTATTCTTTAATATAGTTGTAAGCCTTGTAAATCAATAGAATGCGGTAGTAGTAACGTGCGAGTTTTAGCATATTATCTTATTGTTAACACAAACAATTCGAAACTTAACAAATACTTAATATTTATAGCGGAGTTATAGACATGCGCGATTACTAATATTGCGGCACGTTAAAAATTATTACCCTGATATAATGAGAAAAATTACATTCTGCTTTAGTATTTTTTGTGCTGTATTAACAGGTGAAAATATCCTGAAGGCGCAATACGTTGGTCCAGCTCCTGCACACGTTATTGTGGTAATGGAGGAGAATTACTCATATAAAACAATTATAGGAAACTCTCTTGCTCCTTGCCTTAATGCACTGGCAAAGGATACTTCTATTACTGCTAACATGACACTAGCCACCGCTATTATGCACCCAAGTGAGCCTAATTATCTTGATTTGTTTTCAGGAACCAATCATGGGGTGGTGACAGATTTATCCGGACCGGCACCAAATGCACCATTCAATGATTGTAATCTAGGTTCTTCTATTATACAAGCGGGTAAAACCTTTATCGGTTATTCGGAAGATCAGCCTTCAGTTGGTTGGTATCAAGGTGATGCCGGAAACTACTATACAAAACATTGCCCTTGGATAAATTGGATAGGCTATGGTGTGCCTGCACCATACGATTCTGTTCCAATTGCTTCTGATTTACCGATGTTCCCTTTAGGTACATATTTCCCCGATTCAAATCATTATAGCAATTTACCAACCATGACATGGGTTATACCAAATTCTGTTGATGATATGCATGACGGTACTGCACCCACTGCAATTCCTAATGGTGATAATTGGTTCAAAAAAAATATGATGCCCCTCGTTCGCTGGGTTGCTAATCCTGCCAATAATGCGGTAATGATTGTAATATGGGATGAAGATGATTATGCTAGCGGTAGTCCATCTAATCATATTCCATTGTTTATAGTTGGGGGTATTGTAAAAGGTGGTAGTTACGGCCAAGCGGTAAACCATTACAGTGTTTTAAGGATGATGGAAGAAATGTACGGTTTGCCTGAATGTGGTTCTAGTGCTACAGCTAACGAAGTGCCAAGTGCCATATGGAAAGCAGCGGTTGGTATAAATAGTATTGCCGGTATAACCAATAAGGTTATTACATGGCCAGTACCTGCTAAGGATGAATTGAAAATGGCCATTACCTCTGTTGCGGAGGGTAGGGCTACTATTGGATTATATGATATTACAGGTCGTATGGTGAAACAAATGACTACTGATTTAAAATCCGGGGATAATAATGTTGTGGTTAATACCGGAGATATTTCAAACGGAATTTATTTTCTCAATATCACAGGCGAAAAAATAAATGTTTGTCAAAAAATTGTAGTGAGTAAATAAAACTTAAAGTATTTGAATTCTTAATAAAAATAAAATGAAAAAAATTGCATTAACTCTGATTGCTCTTTGTGTTTTATTGAGCAATGTTGTTGTAAAAGCGCAATATCCTGGTAAACCGCCTGCACACGTAGTGGTTATAATGGAAGAGAATTATGCCTATGCTAAAATTATAGGTTCTTCTCTTGCACCAACAATAACGTATGTATCAAAACAATCTTATTGTGCCAATATGACATTGGCTACTGCAATTGCCCACCCAAGCGAACCTAATTATCTTGATTTGTTCTCAGGAGAAAATCAAGGTGTTACAACTGACTTAACAGGCCCCGCTCCTAATACACCTTTTAACGATTGTAACATTGGTTCTTCAATGATTCAGAAAGGTTATACATTTATTGGTTATTCTGAAGGCCAGCCATCTGTAGGATGGATAAAAGGTGACCAAGGTAATTATTACACTAAGCACTGTCCGTGGATCAATTGGATCGGGCACAACACCAACGCCGATACTATTCCTATAAAATCTGATTTGCCTTTTGCTCCGGTAGGTACTTACTTCCCCGATTCAAATCATTACAGCTCATTACCTACTATGGCTTGGGTAATCCCAAATTCGGTTGATGATATGCACGATGGACTTGCATCGTCTGCTATACCAAATGGTGATAATTGGTTTCATACCAATATGATGCCATTGATTCGTTGGGCCTCTAATCCTGCTAATAACACCGTTGTTTTTGTAATATGGGATGAAGATGACTATTCTTCTACAAGTCCGAGTAACCATATTCCACTGTTGGTGTGTAGCGGATTAATTATAGGTGGTAACTATGGTACATCTGTGACCCACTACAGTACTCTTAAATTATGGGAGGAAATGTATGGTATATCTACCGAATGTGCCAATAGCGCTACAGCATCTGAATATCCAACCAATATGTGGACAGTTACCACAGGTATTGATCCTGTTAGTGGAGAATCACAAAACAAAGTTACTACCTGGCCCGTGCCTGCAAAAAGTGAGTTAAACATAAATGTTTATTCTGTATCTGAAAGCAATGCAAAAGTTGGCTTGTATGATATTACAGGTCGATTGGTAAAAGAAATGCCGGTTGAATTGAAGTCAGGTGAGAATAACATGATTATAAGCACGGAAGCGGTTTCGAACGGCATTTATTTCCTGAACATTGCCGGCGAAAAGATAAATGTTTGTAAAAAGATTGTAATAAGTAAGTAAGTTAAATTTTAATATTTAATAAATAACAGACTGGCTCTTACTGAAGTAGGAACCAGTAATTTTAAAGAGGAGAACAATCATGAGAACAAAAAGAGTAATTATTGCAATTTGCGCTTTTATTATGACGTTAAATATTTCTAATGCCCAATTTGCTGATTTTAATAACTACCCTGTTACTGTTACTCCGCATGAATCGCCAGATTCAACTCGCGGCCATTTTTGGGGTTATATGTTTGGTAGCTATTTTACCAAATTACATGCCGATTCCGCCCCACGTGGGAATACGCAATATTCACAAGTTCCTAAAGGGTACAACGCATTCTCGCTGCAACGGCTTTATTTAGGGTATGATTACTTTTTTAACAAGCAATTTTCTGTTCATGCTGTAATGGCATCGGAAGAGAATGCCGATAATTATTATACCAGTTCGCCTACAATTGATCCTAAATCTAACAGAAGTTTTTATCTGAAATATGCTAACATGGAATGGGCTAATTTCTTTAACACCGGATTAAAACTTTCTGTTGGAGCAATTACTACTCCATCATTTGCCATTACTGAGGAGCCTTTTTGGGGGTATCGTTCAATCGACCGCACTATTATGGATATGAAAGGTATAACAGGTTCGAATGATTTCGGTGCCAGTATTGGCGGTAAACTTTGGAGCAAAAAGGATGACATGGGAATTGAAAATGCTTGCGTAGGTTTTAATTTTATGGTTGGTAACGGCACTGGCGCAGTACCTGACCTATTTAGCTTACCTGTTCAAACTCCATGGCATAAATATTATGGAGATATATATGTAAAAGCTTTTGGGGATAAACTTGTGCTTGATCTTTTTGGCGATGGACGTACATGGGAATGGCAATCAGTACCAGGCCAAGTGCATGATATGCACCAATATATACTGACGGGACGTGCTTTTTTAGGGTATAAAACCAAGAATTTTAATGTGAGTATTGAATATTTTCAACAAACAGCATATAATACCGTTAGTCAGGTTTCTGGCCCTGGAGTTCCTGTGCAAGGAGATACAGTTAACAATATTCAGTCCGGGTACTCTATTATGGCAGCGGTTGTGTTAATGCGAGATAAAAGTACCAATGCTCCAAAATTAAGTCTCTTTGCACGTCATGATGGATATAATCCATCAGTAAATTTTAATCCTAATATTACTTATTTACCAGGTGGTATGTATATTAATGGATCCAGTTATGAATTACAGAATCCGGTTAAGGAGTCATATTATGTTTTTGGACTCGATTATCAGCCTATTAAACAAATACATTTTATGCCTAATATATGGTATAGCGCAAATACTACAAGCCAATATAATACTACGAACCCAACACCTGCAACAGATAACCAAAAAGCGGGTTATGATTTAGTTGCACGTATTACGTTTTACTACCAGTTCTTTAAGAACTAAGTTAAGCTAATCAAAATGATAACCTTGGGTGCTTTTATTGATTGCATGAAAAGTAGGATAGGGTTATTTTCAGTATTTATAGTATCATTCATGGGTGCTAATGCGCAAACATGGAGCCCTGTGGGAAGTGGTATTACTGGTACTTCGGTAAATACAACATGGTCATTATTCGCGCATGATTCATTGCTTTACGCAGGAGGCTGGTTTAATTCGGCAGGTGGCGTAAGTGTAAATGATATGGCTCAATGGAATGGTGCAAATTGGACACCCACAGGCACAGGCACTAATGGCTATATAAATGCAATGGCTTGGTATAATGGCAATTTATACGCTGGAGGTTTTTTTGATACCATAGGCGGAGTGGAAGCGAATGATATAGCTATGTGGAATGGCATAAACTGGGCACCCGTTGGAATGGGAATGAAGTCGCAGGAGTATGGAGTTTATTCTATGGCAGTTTATAACGGAAGTCTTTATGCCGGAGGTTCGTTTGATACGGTTGACGGAAAACAAATATTTGGAATTGCCCGGTGGGATGGCACGAACTGGTATCCGTTAAGCACAGGTATTTATGCTGCCGATGAAGATGACGGAGTATTTGCACTATTAGTTTATAACGGTTATTTATATGTAGCAGGTGGAATAGACAGCGCCGGTGGTGTTCCTGTAAGTGAAATTGCGAAATGGGATGGAGCTAACTGGTCTGCCGTTGGTTCCTATACCAACGGACCAATGTACGCACTGGCGGAATATAATGGTAGTTTATATGTAGGAGGATGGGCTGATACCATAGGTGGTACGCCAGCAAATAGTATAGCCATGTGGAATGGTACAAGCTTCACACCACTTGATTCGGGCTTATATGGTGAGCCGGGCGGGTCTCAGGTAAATGCACTTATTTCTTACAGTGGCGAATTGTATGCCGGAGGTTTTTTCGACAGTGTTAACGGACAGTTTATAAACTGTATAGCAAAATGGAATGGCTCGAAATGGAGTTCGGTAGGTACTGGTATTAATGTTGGGGGATCGATAATAGCGATGACAACTTTCAATAACGCCTTATATATTGGTGGCGGTTTTGATAGCGCAGGCGGTACATATGCAAAAAATATAGCCATGTGGACAGCGCCAGATGGAGTTAAAGAAATTGAGGAAAATATTAATATCTCGGTTTACCCAAACCCTGCAAGTAAAATTATCTCAATAGATATTTCAGGACTCTCTGCAATATCTGATTGTTATATATATAATGAGCTTGGCCAACAAGTGTTTGCTAAACAATTATCAAACTCACTTAATGGTAATATTAATGTAAGTACATATGCAAGCGGCGTGTATATGATTAAAGTTATTTCTGGTCCGAAAAGCTATAGCGCCAAGTTTATAAAGCTATAGTTACGGTATTTATGCCCCTTTTCACTTAAAAGAATACATTGTATATCTTTGGTAAGATGATTAAATAACAATAATCAATTTACCATGAAAGCACAACCCAAGCCGTCGATTTATCCTGCATCAAAAAATAGAGTACTTAAAGAAGGGTTTAAGACCAGCGATAATTTTTATAAAAGCGATAATATCCTAAGGAATTATTTAAGTAACAGTATTTCTAAAGAGGGGCTTGCTTACATGACCGATAAACTCGATTTGCAGGGTAAAGAATCGGCAGGACGAATGAACGAACTTTCTCTGCTTGCAGATAAGAATGGGCCTGTGTTAGTAAAAAGAAACGCTTATGGCGAAACTATAAATGAATTCAGATTTCACCCTTCATATTGGCAATTAAGAGATATTGCAGTTCAGTCAGAAATGTTTCGTGTAAAATGGGAGCCTAAATTGAGAAGTCAATTTAGTAAGGAAAGACATAGTCTTGGTTTTAGCACTGGCTATTTATATGCCATGAGCGAGTGTGGTTTATATTGCCCACTGTGCATGACCGATGGAGCTGCGCGCTTAGTAGATATGTTTTGTGATGAAGAAGATAAGCAAAGAGTCTTGCCGAGAATTTATACTGACAAACCTGAAGAGTTGTTTACAGGAGCAATGTTCCTAACGGAAAAAACAGGCGGATCGGATGTTGGTAATAATATTGTGGCTGCATCGCATAAAGAAGGTAAGTATTACAACCTGAACGGCGAAAAGTGGTTTTGTAGTAATACGAATGCTGATGTAATTTTCGCGTTGGCTCGTACTGATGAAAGTATCTCAGGAACCAGAGGACTTTCAATATTTCTGGTAGAGAAATATATGGAAGATGGCCGCAAGAACCCGATTGATGTTATACGTGTGAAAGATAAACTAGGGATGCGATCAATGGTAAGCTCAGAATGTATGTTGACTGATACCATTGGCAAACTGGTAGGTGAGGAGATGGGTGGCTTTAAGATAATGGCAGAGATGATGAACATTAGCAGGCTCTATAATTCGGTTGCGGCTTTAACATGTGGACGGAGGGCTTTGATAGAGGCGTATCAATTTTTAAGTTACCGGAAAACATTTGGTAAGGATATTTTAGAACATGCATTAATAAGAACCAAACTAACTGAACTTGGTGCATTGAATGTGGCTAATTTCTATTTAGTATGGCGTGCTATAAAGGCCCTCGACATGGCGGATGCAGGGAATGAAAAAGAGAAAGAATTGTTCCGCCTGATAAACCCAATGACTAAAAAGTGGTCAGCCGAAGCAGGTGTATACATCACACGGGAAAGTATGGAGCTGATGGGTGGCCTTGGCTATATAGAAGATACCGTAGTGCCTAAAATAATGCGTGATGTAATGGTAACGCCAATTTGGGAAGGCTCAGGAAATATTATTGTGTTGGATATGATGCGCGCTATGGCAAAATCGAAGGGCTTTGAAATGGTATGCGAAGAAATTACACGAGTAGCAAACAGTAATAAGCAATATGATGAATGGCTTTTAAAAGAGCTTGAAACTCTAGCGGCTTTTCCAAAAAGGTTAATGGCACTTCCGCAAGATGAGATGGAAGCTACTGCTAAGCCCTTTCTCGAAAAACTGACCTCGTTATATCAAATCTCACTCCTGATAGATGCTTTAAATGAAGAGAGTGCAAAATGGTTAATTCCTTCAATTAATTACCTGAAGACTAAATACGAACCAGAAGTACTTAAAGAGCAAAAGCCACTTTCAGTTAAGGAAGTGAAAGAGCTTATTGCCTGGGAGATTTAAGAGCCTGGGTTTAAATAAAAAAGCCCCGAACTAGGTCGGGGCTTTTTTATTGTCTATATTTTTGTTTAATAAACCAATATCTTCTTCTCCGCTTTAGAATCTTTGCCTTCAATAGTTAAAAAATAAACTCCCTTACCATAACCCGACATGTCAATATTACCAGTGTACTTGGCAGATAAAGTAAGATTGTCACTGTAAACGGTTTGCCCTAGTACATTTACAATTTTCAGATTGTAATTGCCTGATGGTAAGTTAAGGACCACCTGCAATTTACCATTAGTAGGGTTAGGATACGTTTCTACTAAATCGTTAAGTGATAAGTCACTAAGAGAAGTAAGTGTTGTTACCTGGAATGTTCCGCCAGATGCACAGCCATATTGGCTAGTGATACTTACACTATAGGTTCCTAATGTTAAAGTTGGCGATTGGGTGTACGTTTGTGATGTTGCGCCTGCAATAGGAACACCACCTAAATACCACTGGTAGGTGGATGCTGATGTATTACAGGTAAGCGTTTCTCCTGATTGAGTAATGACTGGTGTACCCGGGTCAGGATGTACAACAATGTAGTTCGTTTTCGTTAATGAATTGCTGCCTTTGGCATTTGTTGCTGTGAGTGATACAGAGTAAGTTCCTGCTGTATTATATATAACAACCGGGTTTTGGGCAGTTGATGTTGCAGGATTACCACTTTGGAAACTCCATGACCAACTGGTTGGTTGGCCAGATGAAGTATCGGTAAAGTGCACGGTATCATTTACACAATATGCAGTGGGATATCCGGTGAACATTGCGGTAGGTGCTATAGTAGGTGGAGTCCAATGAGGAGTTCCCCATGAGCCGCGGCCAAATGTTGCCGCTCTTAACGTATGTGTTGCATTATACATAGCTAATTGCAATACTACTACATTAGGCAGGCCAGCGCTATAATTAACCCAGCCGCCGGTGGTGTTATCCATATAATAAACACCGCCATCCATACCAATGTATACACCGTTTGCCGTACCGCTTTCATATAATATGCAATTCACAGGTAAATTTGGTAAGCCTGCAGAAAGGTTTGTCCAGGTTGGTGTTGCAGTGTTGCCATTTGCTGAATAAAAAACTTTTGCTGTGCTATTGTAGCCCGAAAAAGTTACCCATACCTGTGCAGGGTTTTTAGGATTAACCGCTATACCGCTAATTGCTGCGCTGGTTGTTGGTAAACCTGCGCTTATATTTGTCCAGGTGGGTGTAGCCGCAGTAATATTCGAAGTGAATTCTATTTGGCTTGCAGTATTTGAATAGCCGCCAGCATAAACATCGGTATTAGCAGATGAGTCAATAGCTATAGCTGATATTTCACTTAACCCTGCTGTGCCACCCCAGGTGCTTTTCTTTGTCCAGCTACCACCCTGATTTGTTGATTGGTATACATCTGAAAAACCACAATAAAGAGTGTTCGGGGTCTTTGGATCCTCTAAGTACTCAACAACCCATGGTGCTCCACTGGTTGGTAATCCACTTGTAGCAGTGTTAAAACTAGCACCACCATTAGTACTCGCATATAAAGTGCCTTGGGGATAAGAAGCGTATTGGTTCTGGTCGTTTGTATAATCTATAAAGCATAATGTGCCATCGCCTCCTTCAACCTGTTTCCAGGCTGTACTGCTTGCTGCAGATTGATTGGTACCATTATCTTGCCAGCCAGTAATAAATAATGATGATGTTTTTTGAGAATTACCTATACCGTATTGCTGAGCTATACCTAAGTTGTTTCCTAAATCAACAACATTGGCTGTTGATACGGGAAAAGTAACTTTAAAAATACCTCCATCAGTTGCCGCTATAAAATATTTTCCACCGCCTGGTTCATAATTTATGTAATGTATATCAGAGTGAACGTATGGTGTACCATCCCAAGACGTAATGTCCTTTGAGCCGAAACTGGCTCCATCGTTTGCTGAGGCCCAAATATCAACACCACCAATAATAACGCTGTCTTTATTAGTTGGTGAAATAGCAATAGATAGGTCATACCAAGCCTGGCCGGTAGCTTTATCACTTCCATTATCATTCCAACCCATAGGGTTAACTGATAAGCTGCTGGTAGATTTTGCAGTAAAAGTGGTACCACCATTGGTAGAAAGATAAATTCCGTCGAAACCACCGTTGCTTGCATTGCCTGCTAATATGTACACATATTCTGAATCGGCTGGTGTAACACCAATTTCTAATCTGTCAGAAGATGTCCAAGAGCCGGTAATTTGTGTAAATGAGGTTCCATAGTTAGTAGAGCGCCAGAAAGTGCCGTCAAAACCCGATGCAAATACCACATCGGTATGGCCAGCCATAAACTCAACGTCGCGAATATCATGACCTGGTATAACGTTGGTCCAGCTTTGTCCACTATTTGAAGTATAAAAGAGGCCACCGGTAGAGGCAGCAAAAAGTACTGCTGTATCTTTCGGACTTAATAACAATTGTTGTATAGTAGTAATAGATGGGCCTGTAGTTGCTAATTGCAGGTATAAACCTGTAGGATTCCAGGTAATACCCCCATCTATAGACTTAAGTACGCCCACAGTGCTCGGTGTATAGCCGGCATAACCACCGTCGCCATCACCCATAGCAATGTATTGTATGTTGGTGTTAAGAGGATTGATGGCTATGTCATCTACTGCTAAGTCAATAAGATGATCTGTATTGGTTGTCCAGCTTGTTCCTCCATTGGTTGATTTCCAAAGACCACCTGAAGGTGTACAAGCAAATATGGTATTGGGGCTACCCGGCATGTATCGTATGTGATTTACCCTTCCAACACCGGATAAGTTTGCATCTCCTGTATTTCCAATATAACTCCAGCTTGATGTTGCCATCGCTTGCCTGGTGTTTTTTCTCTTGTTAAAACCAGCTAAGTAGTTATTGTAATCTCTTTCCAATACTGCTGGGTTAGGCCTGTTTCCACTAGGAAAGGTACGGCTTTCATAAAACCATTCCCAACGTTTAAATTGTGTGTATGCGCCATTCTCCTCTTCTTCATCATCACCATCATGCTTATGGGCTCTTATGGCTTTGTTGTGCTTCTGTTCAGCGGCATACCATTTGTAGAATGCTTTCTGCACATCATGCACATTATACTTGGGGTCATTCATCATAACTCTCCAGTCCTGACCGAATAGACTGAAAGAGAGTAGCAAAGAAATAATTGCCAGGGAGTAAGAATACTTCTTCATAATTCAGGGAAATTTTTAATCGAATATAGTAAACCTTTGCCCAAAATCCAAATATAAAGGCTACTATTTACAGTATACTAAATCGATGTACCAGAAAATATGGTTTTTTCTAGGTGTGTTGAAAAATCCAGAAGTATTACTTAATAAAAAAGGCCCTGCAATATTGCAGAGCCTTTTTATTAAACCTTCTTGCGTTTAGTACACAATTATCTTCTTCTCGGCTTTAGAGTTTTTGCCGGCTATAGTTAAGAAATAAACTCCTTTACCATAATCTGACATATCTATGTTGCCGGTATATTTACCCGATATGCTAATGTTATCGCTATAAATGGTTTGCCCAAGTACGTTCACAATCTTTAAATTATAATTTCCTGAAGGGAAGGTGAAAACCATTTGAAGCTTACCATTGGTTGGGTTAGGATAAGTCTCTACTTGATTGTTCAGCGAAATTTCATTTATTGAAGAAGTGACCGTTACCTGGAATGCTCCGGTGTCTGATGCGCAACCATATTGGTTAGTGATCTTTACACTATAGGTTCCAAGTGTAAGCGAATCTGTTGGCTCATAAGTCTGTGAGGTAGCTCCGGCTATAGGTGTGCCCGCAAAATACCATTGGTAGGTTGATGCGGCAGTATTGCATGTAAGCACCTGCCCCGATTGGGTAACCACTGGTGTGCCAGGGTTTGGATTTACAACAATATAATTTGATTTGGTTAAACTATTGCTGCCAATTGAATTTGTTGCTGTTAACGATACTGAATAAGTACCGGCAGTATTATACACAACTACAGGATTTTGTGAAGTTGATGTTGCCGGGTTACCATTCTGGAAACTCCATGACCAGCTCGTTGGTTGGCCTGATGAAGTGTCGGTAAATTGTACCGTATCATTTACGCAGTAAGTAGTAGGGTAGCCTGTAAACATAGGTGTAGGCGCTATAGTTGGAGGGGTCCAATGCGGAGTTGCCCAGCTTCCTCTTCCAAATGTTGCGGCCCTTAATTCGTGGGTAGCGTTGAACATAGCTAATTGCAATACAACTACATTAGGCAGGCCTGCGCTGTAATTTACCCAGCCACCGGTGGTGTTATCCATATAATAAACACCGCCATCAATACCAATATAAATACCATCAGCGGTTCCGCTTTCATAAAAAATACAGTTTACAGGCAAGTTAGGTAAGCCAGCCGAAAGGTTGGTCCATGTTGGTGTTGCTGTATTTCCGTTAGATGAGTAGAACACTTTTGCATTGGCATTATAACCAGAGAATGTTACCCAAACCTCAGCAGGATTTTTTGGATTAACGGCTATGGCACTAATTGCCGCAGATGAAACAGGTAAGCCTGCACTTATATCCGTCCATGTTGGTGTCCCGGCATTTATGTTCGATGTAAACTGTATCATACTTGTACTTCCTGAATAGCCACCTGCATAAACATCGATGTTAACAGCAGAGTCAATTGCTATAGCTGATATTTCGCTCAGGTTAGCGGTTCCACCCCAAGTGCTTTTTTGAGTCCAAGCTGTTCCCTGATTAGTAGATTGATAAACATCAGAGAAGCCGCAATAAATTGTATTTGGAGTTGCAGGATCCTCTAAATATTCTGTTACCCAAGGGCCGGTTGTAGGCAAACCGGTTGTAACCTGGTTAAAGCCGGCACCACCAATATTTGCGTATAATGTCCCCATAGGGTAAGATGCATATTGATTATTGTCGTTGGTATAATCAATGAAACATAATGTGCCATCTCCACCTACCACCTGCTGCCATGAAGTGCTGCTTGCAGCAGATTGGTTAGTCCCATTGTCCTGCCACCCACTCAAGAATAACGAAGATGTTAATTGAGAAATGCCAATACCATATTGCTGAGCGATGCTCAGGTTATTATTAATATCCATGGCAGCCATTGCAGCTGTAGTTGTAGGAACAGGAAGCGGGACTTTAAATACGCCACCATCGGTTGCAGCAATAAAATATTTGCCACCACCAGGTTCGTAATTTATAAAGTGTACATCAGCATGTACATAAGGGTTTCTATCCCATGAAGTAATATCCTTTGTTCCAAAGCTTACTCCATCGTTTGATGAAGCCCAAATATCAACGCCACCAATAATTACGCTGTCCTTATTAGTTGGCGAAATTGCTATTGAAAGGTCATACCAGGCTTGTCCGGTGTTTTTATCGGTGCCTTTATCACTCCAACCCATTGGGTTAACTGATAAGCTGCTAGTTGATTGTGCAGTGAAAGTATTTCCACCGTCCTTCGATAAGTAAATTCCATCGAACCCACCTGTGTTAGCATTTCCCGCTAATATGTAAACATATTCCGAATCGGCAGCTGTTACACCGATTTCGAGCCTGTCTGTAGATGTCCAGCCGCCGGTAATTTGAGTGAAAGATGTTCCGTAGTTATTCGAACGCCAGAATGTTCCATCAAAACCGGAGGCAAATACTACATCAGGGTGACCGGCCATAAATTCAACATCACGGATGTCATGGCCTGTTATTACATTGGTCCATGCTTGCCCGCTGTTAGATGTGTAATAAAGACCTGCAGTTGTAGCAGCAAAAAGTACTGCAGTATCCACAGGGTTAATAAGTAATTGTTGTATGGTAGTAACCGAAGGGCCGGTACTTGGTAGTTGCAAGTATAAACCTGAAGGGTTCCATGTAACACCACCATCAATAGATTTCAATACGCCTACTGTACTTGGTGTATAACCTGCGTAACCACCATCACCATCGCCCATACCAATATACTGAACATTGGGGTTAAGTGGGTTAATTGCAATGTCATCAACAGCCAAGTCAATAAGATGATCGGTTGTATTCGTCCAGGTTGCTCCACTGTTGGTAGATTTCCATAGCCCACCTGAGGGTGTACATGCAAATATGGTATTAGGGTTGCCTGGCATATAACGAATATGATTTACTCTTCCTACACCTGATAGGTCCGAGTCGCCAGTGCTGCCAATATAATGCCAGCTCGATGTAGCCATAACCTGCCTTGTACTTCTTTTTTTATTAAAGCCGGCTAAATAATTATTGTAATCTCTTTCAAGTACCGCAGGGTTAATTCGGTTACCGGTAGGGAAGGTACGCTTTACATAGAACCATTCCCAACGTTTGAATTGAGTAAAGGCTCCGTTCTCCTCTTCCTCGTCGTCACCTGCTCTTTTATGAGCCTTGAAGGCCTTATTGTGTTTCTGTTGGTAAGCATACCATTTATAAAATGCTCTTTGTACATCGTGTACATTGTACTTAGGGTCTTTCATCATAACTCTCCAGTCTTGACCAAATAAACTGAAAGAGAATAGCAAAGAAATGATTGCCAGGGAGTAAGAATACTTCTTCATAGTTAAGGGAAATTTACATCGAATATAGTAAACCTGTTCCCTAAATCCAAATTACTGAATATTAGGGTATGATTTTAGTGAACTAACCTGGCCTAGTTGGTATATTGTTGAGGAGTGATAACTATTTTGAAAATAGATACTCCATTCTTATCTTTATAGTTAAAGACAACTGTGATTTTTTGCGTACGCAAGACTTCGAAACTGGCATTTGATTTCATGTTTTCAAGCAGTATGGGTTGAACCCTTGCCTGTAAGCTAGCCGCATCTACTTCGTGTTGCTCTTTTTGAGTTAAGGTATAGTTGAATTGTATTTTGTCATTTGAAATTACTTCTGCACCATCCATTCTGGTTTCTGCGTCAAGCGTAATAGGGCACGATTTATTTACCTGCTCTACCATAGTATTTAGTAATACATTATTCCCCACTGAGTTAATGGTTGTTGAATACGAACTCAATTTCTCTGAGAATGCCTGGCCGATATTATCGAATACAACAAATTGCCAGAAAACACATATTGCTATGCCAAAAACAAAACCGAAAATTGCTTTTACTGATCCCTGGTTCATGGTGGATTACTTAGGCATAAATTTGGTATGATCGTCTGTAGGCACGATGTCTTTTAGTTTTACAGGCTCTTGCATAGTAACAGGTTTTGCGGGCACTAACTGATTAAAAGCATTAACCCGTTTGGTTAAATTGGGGTGCGATTGTAGTTTTTCTGCAAACCAGTTTGTGAACCCGCTTTCAGTTTGAATTTGTTCGATGTAGGCTTGTACGTTTACTTTTTTAGATAATCCTTTTCCAGCAGCCAATAAAATCATTCCTGGTTTTGCACCCTCTGGGCATAGTGCATAACCTATTCTGTCGCATGTATATTCGCAGGCACGTGAATACGCACTGCCTAAAAATGGAATTACTATTGCAGGAAATAATAATAGACGTTTTGTAATGTGTTTGCGCTTTATATGTCCCATTTCATGGCCAATTATAAACTCTACCACTTTAAAGTCTATCTGGTAGGCTGAATCAATTACATCAGAATAAATTACAATATAGTTAGTACCCACAAAACGTGTGGCAAATGCATTCAGAAATCCTCCTGCCTGAAGAATAAAAACATCGGGAACAGTATCTAAGCCAAGTGCAGCAGATTGCTTTACAACTATATTATATATATCAGGAAATTGTTTTGATGAAATTTTAACAGCATTGCCCTTTAAATACCCAATTAAAACAACAAACCGAAGTATTATGTAAAGTATTAGTAGAACTGCATAAAATAAAAACACTCCATCAACTAAGCGAGTTTTTTCATTTGCAGTGCCGAGAGAAATTAAGCCCTTTATAATTAGGAAATAAAGTATTACGCTGAAGAATATTTTTATTGCGAAATAGGTCTCTTCCTTAGGATGTACCTTATAGGTAACTCGATTTATAGTGGTTGACATACAGAGTGATTTGTAGATTCAAAAATAATAATAAAACGAGAATATTACAAAATTGAGCTAAAAAGTGTACTGCTACAGATGATAAATTATATCCCCAAATAGAAGTTGATGATCTTCTTTTGTAAAGATAGATTAACATCGGCTTGCGCTTTATTAACCTGAGATTGCAATAGTACGGTTTGAGCATTTGACAATTCTACAAAAGTGGCTTTACCTACCTCATATTGTCCGTTTACTACCTGGTATGCTTGTGTGGCAGCAATTATGCCTCGTTTAGCTGTTTCAATCTGTTGAAGTGCTGCAAGATAATCGTTATAGGCTTGTTTAATTTCTGATGAAATTTGAACTGTAAGATCATCATTAGCCAATTGGGCATTCTGTTCATAAACCTTAGCAATTTGTACATTGGTTTTGTTATAAAACCTATCGAAAATATGCCATGATACATTTAAAACGGCCTCACCATAAATTTGACCAAATAATGCACGGCCAAAAGGTTCCTGTGGGCCGAGATCATCAGAACCATTCACATATAAATAATTAAAGTACCCACCATTCGAAACCAATCCCCCTTCTAATGACACTTTTGGATAGTAAGCACTTTCAAAATTCTTAACTTCCCACTGTGCTGCAGATACACTAGCGGCAGAAGACTTCAAATCAGCTCGTTGTTGAATTGCTTTGTCTACCAGGTCTTGTACGTTTTGGTATCCACCGCCAAACGGTAACGTGTCTATAACAAGCGTACCAATACTATACTTGTCTGTCTGGCTTATTTTTAGTTTGCGTAATATTAAAATAACATCATTCCTTAGTTTGTTGTCTGCTTGTATCAGAAACAAATTATCGGTGCTGGTTTCAGCTTGTTGTTGGTAAAGATCTGAAATAGCTCTACGTCCTACATTAGTTTGTTCTTCTAATTCCGCTTCGCGTTTGCTGGATGCATCTAAATTTTGTTTACCATATTCCACTATACGTCTGTCGAGGATAATTTGCAGAAAGGTTTGTGTAATATCAAAAGCAATTTGTTGCTTTACACGGTCTAGATTAAACTGTGATGCAGATTTTGATTGTGTTGCGGCCTGCAAGGAAGCTTGATTAGAGAAGCCATTAAAAATATTTACAGTGCTGGTAAGTTGGTAATTCATTTGGCTTACCCTTGAGTCGATTAGGGTAGGCGGGCCGGTAGTTAACAGGTTGTTGCCACTTAAGTAACTATAATTTGCTCCAAAGTTAAGGTCGGGTAAAAACTGGCCATAAGCGCCCATTAATTCAGCTCCTGTTAGCGCTACAGAATCCTGGCTACGCAATACTTGTGTAGATTGTTCCAACGCAAGTTTTATGCAGTCATCTAATGAAAGTACTTTTGTTGAATCTTGTGCATAGGCCGTATTGCCTGCAAAGCAAAGCAACAAAATAAATGCAATTGAATATTTACGTATGATCCTCATTGTAAAATCCATTATTCAACTATTCTAACTTTCTGACCTTCAATAATACTTTCTCCTACCGATAATGCAGCGCGGTCGCCTTCATTAATACCATTTGCGATACTAATTTTCTCACCTGTATTGCGAGATACAGTAACTTCTTTAAAATGCAATACACTGTCCTTATCAATTACTGCAATCATAGTTTTATCCTTATGCATTACTAAAGCAACCGAGGGCAGCGTTAATTCTTTTTTAGGGTTCTGTTCTGTTGAATATTTTACATACACCTGCACATAGCTTCCCGGTATAATAACATCATTCTTGTTCTCTACATCAATTTCACAAAGCATCATTCTTGTTTTTGGGTCAAGCTCACCTGCAATGCGGCTAAGCGTAGCCTTTACATGCACATCGGGCCTTTCGGTTAATGTTATATCAACCGAATCTCCAATTTTTAGAAAAGATGCATCGCGTTGTTCCGCATACACATATATTCTCAGCTTATCTAATTGCGCTAAGGTTACTACCGGCTGCGAACTGGTTTCAGAATTGTTGGCATTTTGTATAAGCGCACCCTGATCAACATAACGTGAAGTTATGGTGCCACTGAATGGGGCTTTTAAGTATTTATATTGTTGTTGCTCAGCAAGCGATTTTACATTAGCCTCCGCAATATCAACTGCAGTTTGTGAAACATCTGCTTCTTCCTGAGCTACATATTTTTTAGCTAATAGTTGTTTGTCACGGTCAGCTATTTTCTTTTTGTTTTCCAGGTCAGCCAATGCGGAATTATATTGCTGGTCAATTTCGGGGTTATCAATTGATGCCAGTAATTGATCTTGTGTTACTTTATCGCCTTTATCCACATTTATTTTTTCGAGGTAGCCACTTATTTTGGCATATAACGTGGTTGTTTGGTATGGCCTGGCTTCACCAATTAAAACTAATTCCTTTCCGTTTGAACTATATGTGGCGATAGCAGTTTTCACAACGGGCCCTTCCTTAAGTTCCTTTGCACGTTCAACACTTTCAGCATCGTGCTTATGTGCTTTCGATAGGTATATACCTGTTATGCCTGCAACAATCAGGACAATTAATGCAAGCCCAACAAGCAATAGCTTATAGTAACTTGTTTTATTAGGTGCGTTTGTCATATAGTATTATTATACGTTTTAACTTTCAATATGTCCTTTAGCTTCTTCTTCAAATCTTACATCCATATTATGGTATGAAGGCATTCGCTTACGAAGCACTGAATAAAACAATGGTACTACAAACAATGTGAACATTGTTGCTACCATTAATCCGCCAATTACTGCACGGCCAAGTGGGGCGTTTTGTTCGCCACCTTCACCAGAGCCAATAGCCATTGGTATCATACCTAATACCATGGCAATAGCCGTCATTAATACCGGGCGTAATCTTGTTTTACCCGCTTCTAAGGCTGCTTCTAACGGTCCCATACCTTTTTCTACACGCAGATCATTAGCAAAACTTACCAATAATATAGAGTTAGATACGGCAATACCAATAGCCACTATCGAACCCATTAACGATTCAACATTTATTGTGGTGCCTGTTAATGCCAGCATCCATAATATACCCATAAACGCACCGGGAATAGAAAGCATAATAATAAAAGGGTCCATCCACGATTGGAACAACACAACCATTAAAAGATATACTAATGCAATAGCAAGTATAAGGCCAAGGCTCAATGTTTTAAAAGAAGAATTCATAACCTCACTCTGTCCATGCAGGTCGATACGCATACCCGGAGGGAGTTTGCCCAGCGCATCAATTTTTTTCTGAATTGCAGTTGCCACCGAACCCAGATCGCTACCTTCCACATTAGCGTCAATGTCCATTACACGCTGTACGGTATAGTGACTAAATAAATTGAACTGCGTAGTGTTGGTTATTTTGGCAAGGTTGCCGAGTGTTTGAGATTGTGCTTCCGGTAAGTCAGATGGGGACGGGTTTGTATTATTCGTAAAGGCGCTTGTACCTGAAGTTATCGGTGTATTCATTAAATCCTGAACAGAATGTATCTTTTGATAAGGGGTTTGAATAGCTACAGGGTAATTAACATTATTGCTCGGGTTTATGTAGAATGAAGGCCCAACCATTGAACTTGATGATAATGAAATAAGTATGTCGTTAGCAACATCGCGTTGTGTTAGGCCAAGTTGTGCAGCACGCACACGGTCAACATCTACTTTAAAAGTAGGATAATCTAATACTTGTTTTATTGCAACATCTTCAACACCCGGTATTCCTTTCATCTCATCGCGAAGCTTGCGGGCGTATTCGTAAGATTTGTAATAATCGCCAAATTGAATCTGTACGTCAATAGGTGCAGAGAGGCCAAAATTCAATACCTGATTCACAATATCTGCCGATTGAAAATAGATAGTGCAACCCGGAAAATGGTCATTAAGATCCTTCCGTATCTTACGCATATAATCTATAGTCGGTTTGTGACCTTCTTTTAGTGAGATTGTAATATCAGCGTCCATACCACTTGTATTATCAGTATTTACAAAGGCAAGGTTGTATGAAACAGGAACGCCTATCATATCGTTTACCGTTTCCAATTCATTTTTAGGAATAATGTTCTGTATGCGTGCTTCTGCTGAGTCAACCAGCTTTTCAGTGCTTTCAATTCGTGTACCCGATGGCGAACGGAAGTGCAATTTCATCATCCCTGAATCGGTACTCGGGAAGAAATCTGTTCCTACAATTCCTAAAAGCATGAACGATGCCGCTAATGCTATGAACACAAAAGTAAGTGTGGTTTTTTTATAGGTCAACAATACATTCAACACATTGCCATATCCGTTCTGGAAACGTTCAAAGTTGCGGTCGCGCCAGTGGTTAAATCGTACACCAATTCTTTTGAAGGAGCTAAGGTTAGGATTGTTAGGGTCTTCATGCAACGCTTCGCCTTCCATTAACATACGCGATAGGGTAGGCACCAATGTCCGTGAAAGGAGATAGGAAGCCATCATAGCAATAACTACCGCCAATGCTAACGGAGAGAATAAGAACTTAGCTGGGCCCGTAAGCAATACTACAGGGAAGAACACGATACAAATAGCTAATGTGGCAACAATTGCAGGCGTTGCAATTTGGCTTGCACCATCCAATATAGCTACCGTTAATGGTTTGCCCATATGCCGGTTACGATGTATGTTCTCAACTTCAACCGTGGCATCATCGACCAACATACCAACAGCGAGTGATAATCCACCCAATGTCATAATGTTAATAGTATCGCCCAACAGGTTCATACCGATAATAGATACAAAAATGGAAAGCGGTATAGAAGTACATACTATTATAACACTGCGCCAGCTACCCAAAAAGAAAAGTATCATTATAGATACCAGTGTGGATGCCATAATAGCTTCTCGAAGTACATTATTGATAGAGTTGCGCACAAAGACTGATTGGTCAAAATCAACTCTTAGGTCAAGCCCTTGTGGAGCAGTTTCTTTAATAAGAGGCAGCATGGCTTTTGCCGATTCTACTACTACAAGAGTAGAAGCGTTCGCCTTCTTTAAAATGGTAAGATACGCAGCACGACTCCTGTCGACACGTACTATATTGGTTTGCTCAGCAAAACTATCGCTGACCTTAGCTACATCACCCAATAAAACAGTTTGGCCGTTAACTACCTTTAATGGTATCTGTTCAAATAGTTTAACATTATCAGGGCTCGAATTGAGTGCGACGTTAAACTCCGTTTCACCCATACGCGCAGTACCAGCAGGAATAATGAGGTTAGATGCCTGGATAGCAGTTAGAATATCATTAGGAGAAAGGCCCTTGGCTGCTAATGCTCGCGGATCAATATCAACCATGATCTGGCGGTTTTTGCCGCCAAATGGAGCGGGGGTAGCAAGCCCGGGTATGGTAAATAAACGTAAGCGGATAAAATTCAAACCATAGTCGAATATTTTTTCTTCCGGCAATGTTTTACTGCTTAATGTAATTTGAGCAACGGGAACGTTGGTAGCATTGTATTGTAAAATTACCGGCGGAGTCATACCCGGTGGCATTGCCCGCAATGCTGTGCTAGATACGGCCGTCATTTGCGCAATAGCAGCGCCAATATCGGCGCCTGGTTCAAAATAGACTTTAAGTAATCCTACACCCGGTATTGATGAGGATTCTATTTTCGAAACGCCATTAACTGTACTTGATATAGCACGTTCATCTAAAAATACTACACGCTTTTCTATATCGTCTGCCGAAAGGCCAGGGTAGTTCCATACAACAAGGACAACAGGAATATCAATATTTGGGAAAATATCTACCAACATAGCACGAATAGACAGGATACCCATCATCAGGATAAGCATTGCCATTACTGCTATTGTGTATGGCCTGCGTAATGCAAGCCTTACAATCCACATCATATTTTCCTGCTTTTAATTGGCATTAACACTTATTAATATCTATAAGGCGTTTATAAATTAACTCAAGGTGTTTATTGAATTGTTTTACTTCCGCAATCTTCAAATTCTTTACTAATGATTTATTAAGGCAGTCCACAACATCCAGTATTTGAGGTACGCTTTTCTTTCCTTTAGCTGTAAGTTGTATCCAGTATTCTCTCCTGTCTGACGGGTTTTGAGTGCGTTTAATAAAACCTTTCTTACTCAAGTCATCTAATACGCCTACCATCATTGTTTTATCAACATGAAGCTTGTCTGCTAAGAATTTCTGGCTGCACTGATCTCCCATTTTATCGATCAACACAAGAACGGAAAAATTTCCTTCAATATTCAAATGCTTCAGTTCCTTAGACAAAGCCGTTAAATACAAGCGCCCAAGCAAGCTGAATTTTTTACCGAATGAAAAATTTTCAATTTCGAATATCGATATCTTTTTTTGAGGCATGGGGTATTAAAAAAGATGAAGGCACAAATGTAGTTGAATTTGTTGATAGTTTATAAACTAAACTAATTATTATACCATATTCTATATAATTGCTATACTGTGTTTGTTAAAAATTCATTTTGTTATCCGGTTGATTTTTAACTGCTTTAAATTTCAAACTTGAGGTATGGTAAGTTTTGATAATATGGCCCCTAAGGGATATGAAAAAATAAATTTTGACGGGCAGAGCCAACCGCTGTAGTGCTTTTGTGTTTTTTATTGGGAGATACTTAAGCTTTACGTGTTTCTTAGCTAAATAAGTAGTATATTTGTAATACTTCTTTTGGAGATTGTATTTCAACTGTGGGTGATTCTCACCCTATAATTCAGAATCGTCTTACGCTTTTCACATTAAGTAAAAAAAGGGGAAACCGTCGTTTCGGTTGTCCTTGATTACTAATTTAATATATATAATATGACATTTCAAGATTTAAATTTAATTACGCCTCTGCTCGACGCCTTAACTAGGCAAGGTTATTCGAAACCAACGCCCATACAAGAAAAAGCTATCCCTTGTATTTTAGAAGGGAAAGACATTTTGGGTTGTGCACAGACAGGTACAGGTAAAACTGCAGCCTTTGCATTACCTATACTGCAGCTTTTAAGCAAACCCGAAAACAAGACACAAGGAATAAAAGCATTGGTATTGGCACCTACAAGGGAACTGGCCTTGCAAATACACGAAAGCTTTAAAGCCTATGGTAATAATATGAACCTTAAATATGCATTGATATTTGGTGGAGTTTCACAACACGGCCAGGTAAACAGTTTGCGTACGGGTGTTGATGTTGTTATTGCTACACCGGGCCGTTTGCTCGACCTTATGCAACAAAGGCATGTAAAGCTGAATTCTATCAAGTTTTTTGTACTTGATGAGGCTGACCGAATGCTTGATATGGGCTTTATAAATGATATAAAGAAGATCATTACGCAGTTGCCTGCTAAAAAGCAAACCATTTTCCTTTCAGCTACAATTTCACCTGAAATAAGGAAGCTTACCGATAAATTATTACAACACCCGGTTTCTATTAATATAGAGCCGGTTAAATCTACCGCAGCTTTAATACAACAAGGTATTTATTACGTAAATAAGGAAAACAAAAAGGCTTTGCTTAATCACATATTAAAAGATGCGATGATTGAGAATGCACTTGTATTTACCCGTACCAAACGTGGTGCCGATAAAGTGGTAAAAGATCTCAACAAGAATAAGATTAAGGCGGAAGCTATACATGGTAATAAATCGCAAAATGCGCGCGAAAGGGCGCTGAAAGGCTTTAAGAACAAAACTACCCGTGTGTTAGTCGCTACCGATATTGCTTCGAGAGGGATTGATATAGATAGCCTTAATTATGTAATAAATTACGAACTACCTGAAGAAGCAGCAACTTATGTTCACCGTATTGGCAGAACGGGCAGGGCAGGTGCATCAGGCACAGCTGTGTCGTTTTGTTCGCCTGATGAAGTAACTTATTTACGAGATATTAATAAATTACTTAATCGTAATATTGAAGAAATAAAAGGCCATCCGTTTGGGAACAACGGAACCGCAGCATCTAAGAATAAGTAATATTTTAAAAGCATATAATGGATAAAACTGAGATGATCAAGCTTATTGAGGATACCTATTCTACAGCAGTCCAGTCTTTTGTTACCAGAGTAATTTGCAAGGATGATATAGCGCATTATGGCTATTTTAATTCTTTTGAAGATTATTCGGAATTAAAAGAGAAAAACCAATACAGATTTATACCAAGGAATAATTTTCACGCGTATAAAGATGAATACGTGAAGAGAGGCAGACATAATGTAAGCCACAGTATTATATTGACCGGCGAAGATGTTGTAGATATTCAATTCGTGTTACCATTACACATATAAACTAACCAAACATGCATAAAGCTAAATCGTTAAGTGTTTACTGTTGCACAGCTTGTTTTGAGGTGCAGGTAAAAACAACAACACCTAAAATCAGAGGATGTAAGAAATCTTCGTTCCACAATTGGATGGTTATGGGTGAGAAAGGACTTAATAAATACGTCTGCGAAGGATGCGGAGTGAAAGTTAATACTGTTGAAGTTCCTGCACAGGCAGGTTGCCGAGATGGTAAAAAACATGAGTGGAAGAAAGTATAATCTTTTATCCCTGTAAGTAGAATGAGGCAACTCAAGATAAGTAAACTAATAACCAATCGCGACAGCCAGTCAGTCGATAAGTACCTTGCGGATATTAGCCGCGAAGGTATGATTACGGCGGAAGAGGAAACGATACTTGCACAAAAGATACATGCAGGTGATGAGAAAGCGTTGGAAAAACTTATTGTTTCGAACTTACGCTTTGTAGTCTCTGTTGCCAAACAATACCAAAATCAGGGGCTTACATTATCCGATCTTATTAACGAAGGTAATGTGGGGCTTATAAAAGCGGCTAAAAAATTTGATGAGACTCGCGGCTTCAAATTCATATCGTATGCTGTATGGTGGATACGCCAATGTATTGTTCAGGCCGTGGCCGTTAATTCTAGGATGATACGACTACCGCTTAATAAAGTGAGTGCCGTTAGTAAAATTAAAAGGGCGGGAGGAAGACTAGAGCAAATGCTGGAAAGAGAACCGAGCCTTGAAGAAATTGCTGCTGTACTTGAGATGAGAGAAGAAGAAGTGAAAGCCGCATGGGGCGCTTCGGCTAAGCATATATCTACCGATAGTACACTTGGTGGTACTGAAGAGATGACACTGATGGATGTGTTGGAGAATAAAGAAAGTCCTCAGCCTGATGGACACCTTATGATGTCTTCTTTGAGCATGGAAATAAGAAGAATACTTTCATGCCTCTCATCGCGCGAAAGCGATACTATCATATTGTTCTATGGCATTGGTATGGAACACCCACTTACCCTAGAGGAAATTGGTCAACGCCACGGGCTAACACGTGAACGTGTACGCCAAATAAAAGATAAGGCTTTACGAAGACTCAGGGTAAGTTCCGGAAGTAAGATACTTAAAACATACTTAGGCTAAAACTTTTCTTTCCGGAAGGCGCTTATTTGATGACTTAGCAGACCAATAAACAAAATTAGAATTCCTGTTAGTACTCCTAAAAGCGTTCCTGTGCTAATACCTTTTCCGGCAATGCTTATGTGTATACCCCAAATAACCGATGCAACAATGCAAAACATACCGAGTGGAAAGAAGACTACAATAGGATTAAAAAGCACAACTATATTAACTAATTCCCTAAGTGTATTTATAGCAGTCATGGTGTTGATAGTGCTAACGCCCTGAGTTCGCGGTTTAATAGTAATTGGAATTTCTATAACTCTGCATTTTTGGTAAACGAACGTTAGTAGAATAATATCACTATATGCCATTGTTTCCGGGCAAATGGATATGTATTTTTTTGCCAATTCAGTGTTATATAATTTCATTCCTGAATTGATATCATGTATATCGAGTGGCATTAAAATTTTAGTGACGGTTCTTATTAACCACTTGCCTATGTTACGATAAAAGGTAGAACTGACACCACGATTACCCACAACCATATCAGCATCTTCATCAATTGCTGTTTTAAAAAGCCTGTCTACATCGTCCAGACTATGCTGGCCGTCTGCATCAATAGTTATTATAAAATCGGTAGTTGCTTCGCGTACGCCTCTTTTTATGGCTGCACCGTAACCGCTATTTACCTTATTGTGTAAAACTGTCAAGGTGCTACGATCGTTTAAATATTCCGAAAGTATTTTTTTTGTGCCATCTGTCGAGCCATCGTTTACTACTATTAGCTTATAGTCTCGCTGTTTGCAAAAATCAATAACCTGTGGTAAAAAAATACGAAGAGAATGTTCTTCGTTATAAGCCGGTATAATTATACTAAGCGATACCAAGGGGGTGTAATTGCGGGTTATTTTGAGTTGGTCTTAAACAACAAGTATAAATATAGTGTTATTCAATATAAGTTTCATGCAGGCATTTGGCTTTTGTAGTTTAAATAATGAACCCGCAAACTAAATGTTTGCGGGTCTATCATGTGGTCCCGTAGGGAGTCGAACCCCAAACCTTCTGATCCGTAGTCAGATGCTCTATCCAATTGAGCTACGGAACCATCATTATCTAATACTACCTATACCAATTGTTCTATACCCGCACTTAATCCCCTTTCGCATAAGCCTTCAAAAATGGGCTTAAGTTGTTTTACACTTCCGCGCTTTACATCGCACTTTCCTTTATAGTGGATCAACAAAGTGCATTGCTCAGCCTGTTCGGTAGTGTGCCCGCATAAATCCTTGAGCGTTTCAATCACATGGTCAAAAGTATTGAAGTCGTCGTTATACACAATTAGCGCATGCTGATTGCTTTTAAGCGTTCTTTCTAATACTATTTCTTCTGTTTCTGTAAAGCTCATGTCTAAAATTGGGGTGCAAATATAATAATTTGTAGTGTTGTGCTTATTTATTTATCAGCGATTGTGCTTCCTGCAATGAAATTTTCTTGCCATTATGGTAAGCCACCACAAAACAACCAGGGAAACCGGCCTGTGTTATCTCATCTTTAAGCAGTTTAGCCGATGGATAATTTGTATAGCTACCCATAGTATATGCAGTCACATTATTTCCCTCGTCATGTGGGGTTAAGCCCTGATTGGCTATTTTAATAAGATTGTTAGCCACATTTACGGGTATTTGACCAGAATAGGCGCCTACCTGCACACAAAATACAACCTTACCTGTTTTAATGTCCGCAGCGCTAGGTTCATTGCTTGTATTTGTAACAGGGGCCGAGGTGCTTTGTACCGGAGGCGGGTTGTTTACAGGTTGCGTATTATTCTCAGGGGCTCTAACTGCTCCTTTATTACCACTGTTTTTGTTTGTTTTTGGTGCAGGTAAACCGTTCCCCCCGCTATACTCCATCGGCTGGTTATTTACAAATTCTAACACCGCGGCATTAGGTATGGTGGCCAATATGGTAGCTTTTAATGAATCGGCTGTTTTATAAGAGGTGCACTTTCCGGTTGTATAGATCTTACGCCCTGTTTTGCTGGTATGTATACTTACCCCATGCTGTATAGCCACGCTAAGCACTTTGGTTTCATCATCGCCAGTCAGGTCGCCATGAATATCAGCAAGTACTACCGCATAAATATTTCCTTCGGGAAAGGCCGTTGTATCAAAAATACTCTTGTCGGCAACCGGAGTTGGAGGCGCAGGTGTTGGTACGGCGGGTGTAGGAGCCGGAGTATTATTGTTGTCTGCACTAGGTGTCCTGTCCAGGTCATTACTCTTTGGTAATGATGCATTTTTATTACCTAATAATTCTGCTGCTTTTGCCAATGATATGCGCTCGCCATTATAATAAGCCGTAACAAAGGCATCTTTTATACGAGTTTTACTTACAATAGATTCTTTAGCTGAAGTGGCTTTTGCCACATCGCTATACATACCGCAGTTGTAGCGAATGTTTCCATTTGTTCCGCTTTTCGAGAATAATGGGCTCAGGTTATAAAGTTTATCAGCCGTTACCTCGGTTTTAAATGCACCTACCTGTACGGTAAAGAATAAGCCTTTCACATCATTAACTGCTATTGAATTTGCTGTACCACCGTTTTGTTGTATCCTGTTAGCCGTGGTATTGTTCTGAGGAGTATTGGTATTATTTGTAGTAGGGTTGCCACCATTGTTTACTGCTACCGGTTGAGTTACGTCAGCAGGTAATGTTCCGCCATTTTGCAATGCTTCGGCTTGTTTAAGCGAAATACGCTTGCCATTGTAGAAAGCTACTACAAAAGCATCTCGGTAACCAATTTTATGCACCCTGTTTTTGGCATTATTGGCCTTATCCAGCTCTTTGAATATACCTGCCGTGTAACGGGTAAATCCTTTAGTGGTAGTTTCCCCGGCAATAGGTTGAAGGCCCTTAAATGCTGCTTGCGGTATAGGTTTCTTAAATGCGCCTATCTGAACCTTGTACACCAAACCTTCAGGCAATGGAGGGTTAATAGGTATTGGGTGTGTTTCTGAATAAGGAGAAGTTTGAGCTTCCGTAATATCTTCTATTTGATTGTGCTTATACTGTTGCGGGAAGTTGACCAATCCTTTATTTTCAGTTAGGTCTCGGTTTGTTGTGTTTACAGGCGTACTGTTTACAGGTGTAGGGTTATTTACTGCAACAGGATTAGTTTGATTATTTACACCGCCGTTAATTGGTTGAGGGCTAGTAGTATTAGGATTGTTTTGCACAGGGTTAGGCCGTGGATTGCTAGCAACCACAGGGTTGTTCGGTTGTGACGAATTACCCGTGTCTTTAACTATTGGTGTAGGGTTATTATGAACGGAGTTAGGTTGAGGATTATTTACTACAACGGGGTTATTTGGTTGTGCAGCGTGGGTGGTATCTTTAACCTGTGTAGGGTTGTTTTGAACCGGGTTGGGCTGCGGATTATTTACAGCAATTGGATTGTTTGATTGTGCGTGAGTAGTATCAGGATTGGTTTGAACTGGATTAGGCTGTGGATTATTTACAACAACCGGATTGTTTGGTTGTGCATGCGTAGTATCCGGGTTGCCTTGCACAACAGTAGGTTGCGGATTATTTACAACAACAGGGTTAGTTGCATGATGTGAAGTATCTGATGCAGAGGCTACTGTATTAAGTGATGGGTTTGCTTGTAAGAAGATATCGTGAGCTTGTTGTTGTTTCGTTATAGCAGTTTCCATCGCCTGGCGAGCATTATCTAAATGCAGTTGCTTTTGTGTAGGCGAAGTAGTGTTGTCGGCTTCCTGTCTTTCTTTCACAGCCTGGTCATGGTATCCTTTCGCATCTAATAACAACGATTGTGCCTTAACAACTGAATCAGAATTGTTATTTTGAACAGATGCCTGCCATGCTGTTAATTGCAATTGATTGGCGCGGTATTGAGCACTATCAGCATTATCAAGGAACAATGATGAAACAATCCGTTGCTCTTGTGCTGCATCGTCAAGCGAGTCAGCTTTGCGATTTAAAGCCTTAGCTTGTTCTGGGTCGGTAGCTTGTTTAGCTTCTGTGCGAGCGCTATTTGCCAATAAGCTTAAATCATTTGCTTCTTTACTGAATTGAATAGCATTGTTTGTTGTTCGTGAAGCCTGTGGAGTAGAGTAAGTAACAGCAGGGTTAGGTTGTGGTGTATTTATCACCACAGGATTAACCGGTTGGCTATTATGAGTTGTATCTGCCGGAGTAGGTTTAGTCGAGGTTGGATTATTTACAACCACCGGGTTACTTGCTTGTGCGTGGTTTGTATCCGGATTGTTCTGTACAGGATTAGGTTGAGGATTATTTACTACAACCGGATTCGTTTGTGCAGCATGTGTTGTGTCTTTTATAATTGGGTTAATTGGTGTTGGGTTATTTACAACTGCATTAACCGGCTGAACATGGTGACTGGTATCGGTAGCTGCAATTACCGGATTATTATTTGTTGGAGTATAATTCCTTATATCTGTTTTAATGTTTGTAACATCAGTGCTGCTAAGCTGTTGGCTTTGCGGGTTGCTTTTGGTAGCGCTATCAATTTGGTTTGCTTCTGTAAGCAAATTATTGTATTGATCGTGTAATTGAACCAATGATTTTTGGTTGTCTTGTATCTCGTTCTCTTTTTCTTTTTTACTATTGGTTAAATCGCGTGCTTGCGCAAGCAATGCTAGTTTTTCATTTGCATTGTCAGTCTTTTGTGCTTGTGTTACATAGTCATCAGATTCTTGCTGAAGGCGGTCCGCTTCTTTTTGGAGGTCGGCATTATGTTTCACAACCTCAACAGAATCTTGTTTCGCATTTTGCGCCTGCATACGTATAAGGTCTCCCGCAGTTGGTGTGGTTGGCGGGTTCGCCTCATCCTGGTGTTCTAAGCTATCACGTTGTGCTTGCAGCCTTTTAATTTCCTTTTCTTTATCAGCCGACTTTAATGCAGAACTTAAGTTGGTAGCGTATTGCGTAGCATGGTCTGCTTCCTTTTGTTTTACCGTTGCCTCAATTTGTTGTTGCGATGCAAGTTGGAAGCCTTCTACCGCTTTTTTGTTGGCATCATCGGCCTGTTGTTTTAACTGGTTAGCACGGGCCAACGTATCGCTTTTTTGTTTGGGGTCGGTAATGTTATCGGCTGTAGCTGCTGTTTGGTTTGCGAGCTTAGTTAGTTGTTGTGCCTCAATTAGCTTGTTAGTTGCATATTCAATATCTCTGTTTGCTTCTTCTTTTTCAGTTTGAGCATCAGCTTGTTTTTGTTTGGCATCATTGGCGGCTATTTGCTCAATTTGATTAGAACTTACACCTTTTTTGCCGGTAGTATCAATTGCAATGTCGGTTGAATCGGGTTCAGTAGATGTAGTATCGGGTGGTGTTACGTTAGTAGGAGTAGGGTTTGTTACAGCAACCGGATTGTTTGTTTGGTGAGAGGCAGTATCTGGTGTAGTTGTTGGATTGTTTAATGTTGCAGGTTTAAACTTATGTTGTACTGTGGTATCAATATTCACATCTAACGAGGAATTCTTTTGTATGAGCTCCATAGCCATCAGGTAGTTCGAATCGCTTACGCTACCTTGATTATTGTTCCTGATAATTAACCTGTCGGTATTAGGTTCGTAGCAGATCTGTTGTACAAACGGCGTTAGCTCCTCCTGCATTGGCAGCGTAACTGCTTCTGATTGTGTTTTGTGATTTGGTGTTTCTACCGTATAAATAAAATGCCCGCCATTGGCCAGGTTCATAACATAGTTGCCATTGTCGGCAGTGGTATTAAATATGCCAATTACTTCATTGGTCTGGAAGTTCTTTACTGTAATTCGCGATGCCGCTAAAGCTGTTCCTCCATCATTATATGTTGTTCCTTTCACCACTAAGAAATCGGGTGCGTGTGGCTGAATAGCAATTTTATAAACGCCGACTCTTCCATCAGGTGCCGTACGGGTTGATGAAAAGAACGCTGTCTCATTCATAGTATCGGCTATAAAGAGAATATCATCTCCGGGAGAGTTGATTGGGAAGTTCATATTTACCGGGGCTGACCAACTTTTAGTAGCCTCATCGTAAGTTGATCTGAAAATATCGTACCCGCCCATACTATTGTGTCCGGTTGATGAAAAGTATAATGTGCGTGTAGGGCCATCGTAAAACGGATAATCTTCATCATAAGGCGTGTTGATAACAGGACCTATGTTATTTGCTTTTCCCCATGCTCCGTTAGGTAAACGGTAAGCCATGTAAATGTCTTTCCCGTTCTTATCATCATCACCGTAGCTCGCAAAAAACAATTGAGTCCTATCTGGCGATAAATAAATGATAGAATTTAACCCTTTCTTTTTATCAGTCTTTGTTTTAAAGTCATCGGGTTCTGCTAATAGAGTGCCACCATTTGAGCTAAGGTCATACGATTGGTAATAGTCGCTCATGTCCAGCTCTTTCTTTCGCAATACATCAAGGTCATGCAGATTGCCCAGCAATTGTTTGCCATTGTTACACATCTCTATTAATCTGTCAACCGGATGTTTCTTTAATTCTGATGAAGATGCATTTTGTTTAAAATGCTGGTATGCTTTTATTGCATCATCAAAGCGATAGTTCAGGTGATAGGCCCTACCTAAATAAAAATAAGCCAGGTTGTCTACTGAGGTTTGCTTAACAGCTGTTTCAATATAGTCAATGGGCTTCTTTTTGTCAGATTGCGAGAAGAGCATACAAGCCCCAAAACGATAATTGTAGTTAGGGTCCTGCGGATATAAGCTTAATAGCTGCGAATATTGAAGGTATGCCTTAGCGTAGTTCTCATCTTCGAAATTAGCATTAGCCTGTTTTTTTAGCTGAGATTCGTTAACCGGACCTTTTTGTGCAACTAGCTTAGTAGTGAATAGTAAAGACAAAGCCATAATGTATACTATTATGGCTTGCGTGCATTTTGTCTTTATCCTATGTTTCATTACCAACTGTTTCCCCGGCACAAATAAGTTTTAAAGCGGTTGTGTTAAGCTTAAGCTACAAAGTTAATGATTTTGACAGGGTAGCCGCACTTTCTGCCTAATCCTTCTTTTTACTAAAAAGATTAAGCTCCGATTCTTGCCTTTTAAGTAAACGCGAAATGTTCTTACGATGCATGATAATTACCATCATTGGCAAGAGTATTGAAAAGGCAATGAGCCAGGAATATACAAAACCCGAATAATGACTCTTAAATACCGTAGTTATCCAGAAAGGAAAGCTCGCAACAGCCAATATTGACGCCAGTGATACGTAGTGAGAAACTAAAAGAACCACAGCAAATACAATTAGGCAAAGCAATGCAATTATGGGAGAAATACCAATAATAATGCCCATGGTAGTTGCCACACCTTTTCCGCCTTTAAAGCCAACATAAATAGGAAATATATGGCCTATAATGGCTGCAAAAGCCATAGCAACCTCTAAATGAATAAGTTGGCTCGAACCTTTAGGATAGGTACTTAATACAGCTAATGATACTGCCAACCATCCTTTAAAAATATCGATAAGCAAAACCACCAATCCGGCTTTTTTGCCTAAAGTTCTTAGGGTATTAGTGGCACCGGCATTACCGCTGCCGTGTTCTCTCACGTCGGTAGCATAAAAACGCCTTCCAATCCAAACCGATGTAGGTATAGAACCTATTAAATAGGCTGCCAAAAACAAGATAACATCCTGTAATTCAATCATAAACCAAGGTTATATACATACAAAGTTAAGTAAATATGAATAACCCGGCAAATTATGCCTTATCCCAGATATGTTTTCAAGATTTTGCTTCTTGAATTATGCCTTAACCTGCGTATAGCCTTATCCTTGATTTGCCTAACTCTTTCAGGAGAAATATCCAGCCTTCTGGCTATTTCTTCTATCAGCATAGGTTGCGGAATGCTTCCTAAACCAAAGTAGAACTTAAGCACATCAGCCTCACGTGGAGGTATGGTTGACAAAGTACGGGTTACTTCTGTTTTCAGCGATTCTACCATCAGCTCATTTTCAGGGCTAACAGCTGCTTTGTCTTCGGTAACATCATACATATTTCCATCATCGTCCTCACCACCTAATGGTGCATCCATTGAAACGGTACGGGCGTAGTTCTGTATCGACATTTTAACGTCGGCTTCAGTCATTTTGGTTATTTCGGCAACTTCTTCCGCGGTAGGTTCACGGCCATATTGCTGTTCTAGCCTCGATGTGGCCTGGGTAATTTTATGCATGCTGTTAATTTTGTTAACAGGCAAGCGTACCAAGCGAGAATCTTCGGCAAGGGCTTGATGAATAGTTTGCCTTATCCACCACACGGCATATGATATGAACTTAAAACCTTTGGAAGGATCGAACCTTCTGGCCGCTTTTAATAAGCCCAAATTACCTTCGTTAATAAGGTCTTGCAGGCTTAAACCGCGGTTTTGGTATTGTTT
>JABDHI010000004.1:231-88338 GCA_013285655.1 Bacteroidota bacterium | reverse complement strand
TTAGTATCTATCTCATCGGCCCAGGCTAATATGCCACCTTTAAGGTTGTATAGGTTCTTATAACCATGCGCTTCTTCAAGTATCGATATAACAGTAGCTGAGCGTTTACCGCTACGGCAATGAACTACTACTTTTTTGTCGGTAGGAATTTCGGCCAGGTTTTCTATAACAGTACCCATAGGTATAAGTTTACCGCCTAATGTTGCAATAGCAGCTTCGTAATCTTCACGCACATCAATAAGCGTAAAGTCTTCCTTAGCATCCATCATCTTCTTTAGTTCCTGTACTGTTACTTCCTTCATGTCCCAAATTTTAAATTTTGAATTTTAAATGCTGAATGTACCAGACATTTAAAATTCAAAATTAATAATTTAAAATTAATTATTGATAGCCTCAGCACCACCCACAATTTCCAATATTTCTTTGGTAATTGCAGCCTGACGGGCTTTGTTGTATGAAAGCCTGAGGTTCTTTAACAGTTCTTTAGCGTTATCGGTAGCTTTATGCATAGCAGTCATACGGGCGCCATGTTCAGCCGCATTCGAATCGAGCAATGCACCATAAAACCTAACCTTAAGTGCATACGGAATAATATCTTCCAATATTTTCTCTTCGCTTGGTTCAAAAATATAATCAGGTTTCCTGCCTGCAGCTTTTTCGGTTTGCTTGGCACGTGTTTCAGTAGCAAAAGGCAATATTTGCTCGGTAGTAATAATTTGGGTGGCAGCGTTCTTAAAACGGTTGTACACCATCTCTACCCTATCCACTTCTCCCGCTGCAAATTTTTGCAATACTTCTTCAGCCACATTAGCTGCTTTGGTATAGGTAAGTCCATCCCATAATTCGCTGTGGGCTTCTACTTTATAAGTAGTCTTACGGAAAGTATCATATCCTTTTTTACCAACGCATAATAACGACACATTACCTTTCCTGGCTTGCTCAGCATACTTATCTCTAATAAGGGCGTTAACCGCTTTTATAACATATGCATTAAAACCACCGCAAAGGCCACGGTTTGAGGTAATCACTAATATCATTACTTTTTCAACCGGGCGCTCGGTAGCGTATATGCTACCCTTAGTGCCTACCGAAAGAATAAGGTTATCCATGATCTCTTTTAGCTTAGCAGTAAACGGGCGCATTTGGATAACTGCATCCTGCGCACGTTTCAGCTTCGATGCCGACACCATTTTCATGGCGCTGGTTATCTGCTGGGTTGAATTTACCGAAGCTATACGATTTCGTACCTCTTTTAAATTTGGCATCGCTACTTAAAATCTATTTCTTAGTTCTGTTTGTATTTCTTAGCTAAGTCAGCACCTACTTTTTCAAGTGTCCTCAATACATCGTCGGTTAGCTTACCTGCTTTCAATTCATCAAGTGCACTTTTGTGTTGTGCATCTAATATACCAAGGTATTCTACTTCAAACTCCTTCACTTTATTTACAGGCACATCGCGCAATAAGCCTTTAGTACCAAGGTAAATAATAGCAATTTGTTTTTCAACGGTCATTGGCGAAAACTGATCTTGCTTTAATATTTCTACGTTACGAGAACCTTTATCTAACACATACTTGGTAGCAGCATCAAGGTCAGAACCGAACTTAGAGAAAGCCTCTAATTCGCGGTATTGAGCCTGGTCGAGCTTAAGTGTACCTGCTACTTTTTTCATCGACTTGATCTGAGCATTACCACCCACACGCGATACCGAGATACCTACGTTAATAGCCGGCCTTACACCTGCGTTAAACATATTACCTTCTAAGAATATCTGTCCGTCGGTAATAGAGATAACGTTGGTAGGAATGTATGCTGATACGTCACCCGCCTGGGTTTCAATAATTGGCAATGCTGTTAATGAACCACCACCTTTTACAATATCCTTTAACGATGGAGGAAGGTCATTCATTTTACTGGCTACGCTTTGATCGGCATTGATCTTAGCAGCACGCTCTAACAAACGACTGTGCAGGTAAAATATATCACCAGGATAAGCCTCACGGCCCGGAGGGCGGCGAAGAAGCAATGATACCTCACGGTAAGCCACAGCTTGTTTCGAAAGATCATCATATATAATAAGCGCTGCACGGCCGGTATCGCGGAAGAACTCGCCTATAGCTGCACCCGATAGCGGAGCGTAGAACTGCATGGTTGCAGGATCTGCCGCACTAGCCGATACAATAATGGTATATGGCATAGCACCGTTCTCTTCCAGTGTACGGTAAATATTTGCTACGGTAGAAGCCTTTTGGCCTATTGCAACATAAATACAATAAACGGGTTGGCCCTTTTCGTAAAATTCTTTTTGGTTAATGATGGTATCGATAGCGATAGCGGTCTTACCAATTTGGCGGTCGCCAATAATAAGCTCACGTTGTCCGCGACCGATCGGGATCATAGCATCAATAGCCTTGATACCGGTTTGTAATGGTTCGTTTACAGGCTGACGGAAGATAACACCCGGAGCTTTACGTTCCACCGGCATTTCATACGTTTTGCCTTGTATAGGGCCCTTACCGTCAATTGGTTCGCCAAGTGCATCAAGTACACGGCCAAGTAAGCCTTCGCCTGCCTGTACTGAAGCAATACGGCCTAAACGCCTAACAGTAGCGCCTTCTTTAATATCGCCTGATGAGCCTAATAATACAAGACCCACGTTATCTTCTTCCAGGTTAAGAGCAATACCCTTTAGCCCGTTCTCGAATTCTACCAGTTCACCGGCTTGTACACCGTTCAAACCATATACACGTGCAATACCGTCACCTATTTGTAATACGGTACCTATCTCCTCAAGCTGAGCTTCAGTTTTAAATCCTGAAAGCTGCTCTCTCAGTATTGCAGATACTTCTGCCGGCTTAATGTCTGCCATGTTTATTTAATTTAGAATGTATGATTGATTAAAATCTTTGCGTAACTCCATTAACTGGTGTTGTATGCTCATATCTACCTGCTTGTTGCCAATGGTAATAATAAAGCCACCAATAAGTTTCATATCTACCTTTTCGTGCAGCTCTATTTCCGACTTGTAGAACTTCTTTAAAATTTCCATTACATTTTTACGTGTAGCGTCATCAAGCGGAATAGCGGTAGTAACTGTTGCCGTAACAATGTGCTTCTGGTCCTTATATTGGTTGATGAACTCCACTGCAATAATTTCCAAATAGCTTTCTCTTCTCTTTTTAGCCAGCAATACAATAAAATCTTCGGTAACCACATTAACGTTGCCACCAAATATCATTTTTAAAACCTGCACTTTCTTTTCGGTCTTAACCACAGGGCTATTGAGCAATGCATGCAGGTCTTTTAGTTTTTGGCAACCAACAAGCACCATGCGCATATCATCATACACTTTATCCAGTATGCCTTTTTCATTGGCTATCTGTATCAGCGATTTGGCGTAACGTATGGCAACTGCAGTCTGAGACATATTCTTAAGATTGAGGATTAATTGAGACTAACCTCTTTTAGCATATTATTCACTAAAGACTTTTGCTTTTCATCTGATGATAATTCAGATTTCAATATTTTTTCAGCAATTTCAATTGAAAGTGTAGCAACCTGGCTCTTTAATTCAGCCAAAGCAGCAGCTTTTTCGTTTTGTATTGCTTCGCGTGCATCTTGTATAAGCTTGGTAGCTTCTTTTTGTGCCTTGCCTTTAGCTTCATTAATAATAGCATCTTTGGTTTCCCTTGCTTCTTTAAGCAGGCTATCCCTTTCAGCGCGGGCTTCTTGTAATATTTTTTCGTTGCTGGCTTGTAATGCTGCCATTTCTAGCTTTGCCCTTTCAGCAGAGTCTAGAGCATTCTGTATAGATTGCTCTCTGTCTTTTAAGCCACTTAAAATAGGTTTCCAGGCGAACTTTTTTAGCGTAAAGAACACCACTAAAAATGTCAGGGTCATCCAAAAGATGAGGCCGAACGAAGGTAATATCAAATCCATTGTATATTGTTTTTTGTTGTCTCTTGTATTAACTTTTAATAAACCCTGCGGGCCAACCAAGCGTTGATGCCCGCAGGATCAATTTTTTGCTTAGCGAATAAGCACCACTAACAATCCAATAACCATGCCAAAGAAAGAAGTTCCTTCAATGAACGCGATTGCAAGGATCATGTTAGTACGCAAATCAGCTGCAATTTCCGGCTGACGTGCCATTGATTCAAGTCCGCCTTTGCCAATGCTGCCAATACCAATACCAGCACCCAAAGCCGCAATACCTGCGCCAATAGCGCCCAAACCATATCCCAAACCAATGTTCGAACCTGATTGAGCTACGTCTAATAAAACTGATGATAACATAATTGATTATTTATTAAAGGTTAATGAATCCGATACTAAAAGAATATCCAATAACGAATATTGAATAGCGAATGCCGAAGTAAAAACCCCGGTATTGATTGTTTTGCTATTTAATTCAATATTCATTATTCAGTGTTCGATATTCGGTATTATTATTCTTAGTGATGTTCTGCTTCCTCTGTTGCCATACCAAAATACATTGCCGATAGCAGGGTAAATACATAAGCCTGTATTAACGCTACCAGGGTATCGAGCAATAGCATGATAATAGTAAATATTACCGATACTACCGATACACCATAACCGGCACCTATATTAATGGCGCCAAAGATGAATATTAAGCTAAAGAACGATAGCGCCACAATGTGGCCTGCCAGCATATTGGCAAATATCCGTATAAGCAGGGTAAATGGTTTTAAAATAATACCCAAAGTTTCAATAGGGCCTAATATCAATATTTTAACCACAGCAGGTACGCCGGGCATCCATAAGGTGTGGCTCCAGTATGCCTTACCCGAATTAGCCATCATTACAATAAAAGTAAAGCAAGCTAAGGTCATGGTAATGGTAATATTACCGGTAACGTTTGCCCCGAATGGGAAGAACGGTATAAGGCCAAATACGTTTAAAAACAGAATAAAGAAGAATAAGGTTAACAGGAAAGGCATGAATTTTTCATACTTCTTGCCGATAGAAGGGAGCGCTATATCATCGCGGATGAACTGCACAACCGGCTCAAAGAATGACTGGATACCTTTTGGGGCAGTCATAGCGCCTTGCTTGTAGCCTTTAGCTACGCTTAAAAACACTATAATAAGCAAGAAGCCGGCCATAAGTATGGTAAAGGCATTTTTGGTTATTGAAAGATCCCACAATTTATCGGTTTCGGCTTTGTTAATGGTTCCATCTTCATTAGCAACCACAATATGCACACCCGATTCTTTAAAGCCATTTGCTGAATTAGGGTCCTTTTCCAACCCTTTAAATACGCCGCCGTGCTTAAGTTTTGATGAAGAGAATATCATTAAACCACGGTCTTTCGAATACAAAATGATAGGAAGCGGAATAGAGAAATTACCAGCAATGTGCCAGCTGTGAGCATCGCTAACGTGCTCAATGATCATATCGCCTGCATTGAATTTTTCTTTGCCTTCAGGCGCTTTTGCCGATGCTTCAGTTGATGCGGTATCACCGGCATAACTAAAACTTGGCACAGCAAGTAGTAAGGCAATTGCGGCTAGTAAGCTCTTAAAGTGTCTAAAACCCTTGATTCCAGTAGTCATTCAGCCAATTTTATTCAGTAAATTTTTGTAATCCGCCGCAAATATAGAATATTTATTTGTCAAAAATTATTGAATGTGAATAACTTTTAACACTAAACACGAAAAGGCCGTAAACCCCTGTGTTTTCAATATTCTTAGCGCTAACAGAATTACTAAATTTAGTAGACAAAAAGGACTAATTTGTCGCACCCTACCCCAAAACCTCAAACCGTTTAGTAAAATTGACCCAACGCAACTATTTTAACAATAAAACATACGCTCCTTAAATTTTTCTTTAAATGCAGGGCCGAGTGTAACCTGCTTTGGTTTTCCGGCTTCGGTAACTACACCCTTAAGCGTAATAAGGTCGTATTCAACCCCGTATATAGCTTCGAGCGATACGGCCTCTGCCCTGTTTACCTGCACTAACACCGGGGAGTTAGCAGTAAGATGTTCTAACTTATAATTCATAAGCGTGTATCTGTCACCGTTTCTCATCCATACCAGTTTATTCCGGGCATCATCATCGTCGGTAGTTATAAGCATAATATCGGCCAGGTGTAGTTGTATTTTTTTGGTTGATTCGGCCACATTAAATAAGCCGAACTCTTTCTTATCAGCAAGATGTTCGTAGGCCTTTTCGAAGGCTTGGTATAACCTATCTTTTACAATAGGTTTTGGTACAATATCAATTGGCGATAGGTTAATTACGTCTCTGAATGTTTCATCAGAGCCGGTAATGAATATAACCGGTTTAAATTTCAATATTTGAGCGAGTGTGGTACCCTCCATGGTGGGCATATGTACATCAAGCAGGCAAAGATCAAAGTCGAGCGTGGGTGCCTGGGCCAGGAATTCTAACGGGTTTGTAAAGGAGCCTACAAGTTCAATTATTGGCGATACCTGGCACATTTGTTCTAATAGTAACAGAATTAGTTTGTTGTCGTCAACGGCAACGGTTTTTAGTTTTGCTAACATGGTAATTGGTTTAGGCAGTTTAATTTTATATAGTCCTCAAAGCATTATTTTAGTTTAAGCATATCCTTCATCAGGAACACCCTTACTTTTAATTTCAAAACGGACTAGTATTGTTACAGGATAAAGACGCCCATCTTTATTCGTTAGAACGTGTTACTTCTCTTTAGAAAAGAGATTCGTTTCACACCTTCATGTGTAATGAGCCTGTAGTGACAGAATATCTCTATTCCGTCCTCATCCACTATTTTAAAAATCTATTCTTACGTACCGAGCTTTAATAGAATCAATAAGTGCAATATATGTAAAATAAGCATCAATAATACATAGTGCTAAAAATAAACTAATTAGAAGCAATTTGAAGTTACCAGGTAAGCTTGGTAAAAGAGCCATGTGTTACTATGCTCATTACACCTGTATAGGGCGAATACGGGACAGCATATGTTTTAAAACTGAATGTACCAGAAGCCAAATGATTTATAGAATCAAACTGAGTGAAAACTACATAGCCGGTATCATTAGCGTCAGTTCTTCCACTATAAGGAGCCCCGAGGGCACCAAATCCACCACCACTTGTTTCTGCATTATTAGAAACAGAAAGAAAAACTCTTCCGGTAGTTATTACTTTAACATTCATATTAAGTTCCTCCTCACCTTGGCTCCGGGTACCTGAATCAATAAAATCATAAGCATCAAACGAGAAGATGCCTCCCTTATAGGTTATTGAACGTGCATAGTAATTACAAACTCCTCCATGGAAACACATATCATAAATACTATCAGTAACATTTGGTTGAGATTTAGGAGGCTTGGCATCTTGCTTTGTACACGAGTATAGCCCAATTCCTATTGAAAATAAAACGATAAGAAGTAGTGGTTTCATATCTGTCTTTTTGTAAATATACAAAAAAAATCAGTACTTAAAACTTCGGGCAATCGTCGGAACTGCGAATTGATTTAGCACCGCCGCCGCCACAACCAATTATATAAAGTAAGCCCAAACGCAAATCGGTTTCGCGAAATACAAAATTGTACCTGTACTCTAAAAATGGCCGCAGACATTTATTGGTAGTAACCCCTCCTCCACCTTCCAAATTAAAGTTATCGGGCTTGGCTCCTTGCATTGGCGATTCTGAAAAATTTATCCAGTTATCAAAACCTATCTGTCCAATAATGTAGAACATATAGTTCTTGTACTTAAATAGCTTATCCTCTAAGGCCACACTCAGTATATATTCGTTTACCGGGTTAAAGCCAGGGTAATAGGTAAGCTCAGGAGTAATGCTAAGGTTATGGTTCGGAAAAATGCTTGCACGCAAACCAATACCGGCACTTGTGGTTTGAAAGTTATAGGCAAGGTCGGCACCCACACCCACATTTTGCGACCAACCCAAAAGCGGACTCAGAAATAAAACAATAACTATTAGGGCTACCCTCATTACAAATTGGTAAGTTGGGTGGTAAGTGCAGCATCGGTAGTAGCAGTTAATGTAATATTAACTGTGTTGTTAGCGGTTACAGTTTGGGTTTGGTAAAAACTATGTAAGCCTCCGCTTGCATCAACACCAATAGCAACAATTTCAATATTCGAACCATTTGGTATGTTGGTGGTAGTGCTGTTGTATGCCTGCATTACGGTTTTGGTAGCAGGGAAGTATACAAATATACCTACGTTAGTTAGATCGTCTGTTGTAGATGAAAACGCAATGGTAGAGTTAGATGGGCTACCGGCTAATTGCCCGCAGTTGATCCAACCTAACATAGCGGGATAGGTTATATAACCAGCCGTGTTAGTTGTAAAAGCAGTAGTCGGGTTGCTTGTCCAGTCAGGATGACCGCTGGTGGTAATACCGTACCAGGCATCCATACCACTAATTGGTGCCGCACAAGGCATTTGTATTTCGAAACAGTTTTGGCTTGGTTTTAATGATAGTTGGGTGCTACCTTTAAAAGCCTGCAATCTTATTTCACCCGAAGTTTCTAATATGGTACCGCCTGCAACGGTAGGCATTTCATAATATATCATATCCTTGGCTGTATAAAGTTCTACCAGGGTTATAGTAAAAGGGTAGCCAATAGTATCACCTGCTGGTGTTAACAGGCAGTTTTTTGCTCCCCATATTTCAGTTCCTTGCTTGCCAATTATTGGCCCTCCGCCGGCACTGTCAATTACAAATGTTTGGGTAGGTTGTTCCTTACTGGCCAGGTAGGTATTTACAGGGCTATATGTATTCAATGCTGCCTTGGTAACCCGTTGTTTTGAGCAACTATATAAAACTAGCGAAGCAGCAAGCCCTGAAATGGCTATTATAAGAAAAGCATTTGTTTTTTTCATGATGGAGGTAGTTACAAAGGTTAAAGGTACATTTTTTTAAGCTTTAATTGAATATAAGTAATAACGAGCTATGCAGGGTTTTATTTCATCTGTACCCCAAACCCCTAAAGGGGGTTTTGAATATATTATCGTTCTTATGTCCCCTTTATGTTTTTTAGAAGTGTGTTTTTATCCCAAAAAGTAAATACACACTTATTTTTTAGGCCAAATGTTTTCAATACTTATATTTGCATCACTACTATTCATATCATGGAGGAGAACAATTTAGTGAGAGTTAACGTGTTCTATGAACATAGTTTACATACTTATTTTATTGCGAAGAACGAGGCGATTAACGGACATGGTATTGTAGGCCGAAATTGGCTTAATGTTAAAATAAAGGACATTCCGTGTTTAAGCCCTGCTTTAGCGGGTATCAATATTAAAGAAATTGAAACGGCACTAAAGGAGTATAGAATTGCAATTTATAAACCCACATTTGCACTAAGTTTTAAATAATAATATTTCTTACATCAATACAAAACCCAATACAATGAAAAAAAGAAGAATTTTAACAGCCTATGACTTCGTTGGAGAGTCACCTCTGAAAGTATTACTTACTGCTATAGCAGTTATTATGTTTGGTCGATAAGAGGAGCCTATGCCTTATATAAGGAAGGTCTTAGATGAACTAAGACTGACTCGCTAAAACCCTCTCTTTAGGGGCTTGGGGTGTAAAAACGAACACTATTTATATTTAAGTCCTCACTTATGGGGAGGATATAGGAGGGGCTTGATTATTTCTTCTTCATATACCCCAACACCGACCTTATTTCGAATGCCGTGTAAATTATATATAGACCGAAAAAGGTTAAAGCGAATACTTTGGCTACTTCGTGGTGCTTGTAACCGTAAAGCACAATAAATATGCCATAAATAAGCAACCTTGCCATACTAATACCCATAAACGAATAGGTAAATGCCTGTGCTCCTTTTTGAGATACGCGCATTAATATAGTGTGCGATATAGCTGTTATTATAAACAGCACAATAAACATTAGTCCCAAAGGCATACCAGGTACTATCCAATACCGGGTAAACACTACAAATAAAATTCCGAATAAAATTGCTGAAAGGCCGAAGAGTTGTAATAAGAACACTACAAAAGGACCTTGTTTCATTTCTTTAACACATCTTTAATAACTGCGTACAGCCCTACAAAAACGCCTAGTATTGAAAATAATGCTGTAAAAGCGTGCGATTTACAATCTAACTGCTTATCTAACCACCAACCAACCAGTACGCCAAGAATAATGGCCCCACCAATTTGGAATGCCATACCTGAATAACGCCCAAAGGCACTACTAGTTGACAACTTCTGCTTTTCGCTCTCTTTCTTTGTGGTGTTGTTGCTCTCCTCCATTGTATAGGCCTTTCACGGCATTGCCCATAACACAAGATCCGCTGAATTGCGAACCAGGTTCAATGGCCAATTTGCCGACTACTATATCACCTAATAACTTGGAACTGGCCTTCAGGGAAAGGAGCTCTGTTACAGTAATTTTTCCGTTAATAATTCCGTGTATTTCTGCATTCTGGCAAGATATTTCACCATCTATCTTACCCGTAGGGCCAACTACCAGTTTGCCCTGGGTTTGTATCTTACCTTTCATTGTTCCATCTATTCGCATATCGCCCGATGACTTTACTTCACCTTCAATATGTGTACCTGCTTTAATCTGGTTCACTGTAGATGCGTCTTCCTGGATGTTTCTTGCCATAAAAATTGTGTTTTATGTTTAGTATGGTGTGGTAAAGATAGCTTAATTTTCAAAAACGCGCTAATTTGTTAGTGCTTTGTTAAGAAATTAGCATTTTTTAATATAAATACGCCCTTAAAGCTCCTTATTTCTGGTTGGCGCGTGTTATTTTAAACTCAATCCGCCTGTTTTGGGCAAACTGTTCTTCGGTGCAGTGCACGTTGGGGTCGCCACAATTGTTAATGGGGTTTGCCTTACCTAAACCCTTACCCGAAACCCGTGTTTTGCTTATGCCATGCTGCACCATATAGTTTACGGCTGCATCGGCCCGTTTTTGCGACATTTTCAGGTTGGCATCATCACTACCTCTTGAATCTGTGTAAGCATCAAGCTCAATTTTTATCAGGGGGTCTTTTTGCATTACCTGCACCACTTTGCTCAAGGTATTGGCGGCGGCAGGCAATATGTCCCACTTCTGGTAATCAAAATAAATGTTCTCAATAATATTCAAATCACTTTCCTTTTTAGTTCCTTTTAAATGCAATGCGGCCAGCCAGGGGTCGTACACATTAACCTTACCCATTTTATTAAAGTCTGCTGGTAATACCTTAAACTTAAAGTCGCGGCCCAGTATCAGTTCTCGTATAATATGATGGTTGGCATCGGTAAGGTATAGCCGACGCAGCCCTCTTAGTTTTGTGTCATTGGTATCTAATTCTACAATATAGGTTGAATCGACAGGCAGATCACTAAAGACAAAAATGCCTGCTGAGTCGGTCATAGTAGTAAACAAGGTTTTGCCAGTTCGGTCGTTCAGTTTTACCTTAACTGCATTAACCGGTTTTTTATTTTCATCAACCAAACCTGCTTTCATCTGGAAACGCAGTTGCGGGTCTTCCACACTCATGCGCTTTATTACCGATGTATCTTTAGCCAGTACTCTAAATTGGTAATTACCTTCAATAGTTAAGAATATCTCCTGTATTACATTCCCGTTCCTGTCGGTAACTAATATTTTTGGGCATGGTGGCGTTTTCGAAGCAGTCATAAAAACCTTAAAATTATACTGCCCGTCGGGCGATACCTCATTAAACAGGAATGAACCAAACTCGTTGGTTTCAACAGAGTCTATCATTCTACCCGTTGTATCAACCAATTCTACTGCCACATTGGCAAGCGGTGCCGAACTACCATCGCCACGTAATAAGTTACCTGCGAGGTTACTTGGTGGCGCGTCCATTTTACTTAGCTTAGTTAGGTCGGGTGGCAGTTTTGAAAAATTATAGTTGAACCTTCCGTCATTTCTCGATACCGATACTATCTTTCCGTTTTTATCAGTCAGGTAAAAACGTTTCTTTCCTGCAAAGCGCGGATCGTTTTCGCTGATTCGAACGAGGTAATCTTTTTCGCCCGGTAAATTATTAAACTTAAACCCTCCAAGGCTGTCGGTTTTAGCAATTGCCAGAAACACACCATCCTCAGTATACACTGATACTTCTACACCAGCAGCAATATCTTTTGAATTGAAACTGCATAACACTTTACCTTCGAGCGTTGCATTATCGCCAATAAAAGTAAAACTGTAAATATCATCCCTACCTTTGCCCCCGGTGCGGCTCGAAGAAAAATACCCGGTACGGTTATTCCTGTTAAAACAAATACCAAAATCATCGGCCGAAGAGTTAACATCGGCGCCCAGGTTATGTACATCCGTCCATACACCATTCACTTCCCGGCACGAAAAAATATCGAGTCCGCCATAATTAAAATGCTTGTCAGATGAAAAGAACAAAGTACTGTCGTTGCGCATATAAGGGAAACATTCATTACCGCCGGTGTTTACATTAGCTCCCAAATTCTGCGGCTTACTCCAGCCGTCAGCAGTTCTCACGCAAACATAAATATCCATACCACCAAAACCGCCGGGCATGTCAGATGCAAAGTATAGTTTTTTACCATCGGCCGAAATAGCAGGATGCATTACCGAATAGCTATCGCTGTTATATGCAAACGCAGAACGTTTTTCCCACTTGCCTCCCGACCTTTCGCAATAATATATCTTCATATGGTTTACAAACCCCTTACCTTGTATTGCTGCCACTTCGGTAAAGAAAGCTTCGTTACCATTGCCAGTAAATGATACGGGGCCTATGTTATAGTCTGAATTAACTCCGTTTATTTGCGATGAAAAAAGAGAAGGTTTGGCAAAGCCTTTATTGGCAGGAGCAGCAACAAACACCTTAAAATAATTACCCCCGTTATATTTATTGCGGGCAAAGTTCATATTATCAGCTACCCTGTCTGACATAAATACAAGGCTATCGTTATATATTACCGGAGAAAATTCTGAATACGGAGTATTGATCGTATCGAGCCCAGCAACCTGGTATTCTTTTTGGTACGATTGCTTCAGGCGGTCGCAGTTCTTTATCTCGCCGCGTGCTGCGGTATCAGCAGGTACCAATGCAAGGTATTTGGTAAACTCTACCAATGCCGCATCAATTTTACCATTATACTTTAATGCTTCGGCATAATTGTAATGCACAATAGGTGGTATACCGTTCATACCTGCAACTCTTGCGTAATATAGTTCAGCATCGGTATAATCTTTTATAACGGCATAGCTGTATGCCAGGTGAATTATAGAGCCGGTATCATTAGGAGAAGATTTAATTACCTTAAGGTATAAAGGAATGGCATCCTTATAATCGAAACTCGAAAAACATTTATCGGCTTTTGCTTTTTGGCCAAATACAGTACTTACTCCAACACTAAAAACAAATAAAGCTATAATTATAAAAATCCGTTTCATATTTCTTTCTTAAATGAATGGTGCTTTTTTACGTTAAAAAAACCTTGGTGATAGCTGGACAATTTTCTTGGGTGAGAGGTTTATCTGTAACGACAATTCGTGACTACCACTGCCCATATTACCGGTACCGTTTAATCCAAGATCATATGCATAGCCCACCAGAAAAACATCGCTGGCTTTGTATGCCACTATAAAAGCTGCTCCGTAGTTAAGCTTAGCCGATACACCCACCCAAAACCTATCAGCCAAAAGCGCGTTAAGGTTTATGCTGCATGCTGAAGGAGCATTTGAAACCCACTGATAAACCAGTGAAGGATTTAACAACACACTTTGTGATACACGAAACGCATAACCTGCAATAAAATAAGCATGCGGAGAAAATGAGGCATTTGCATCGTTAATGGTGGTTAGCTTGGGTTGCAACAAGTGTGCATAACTAAGCCCTGCATAAAAACTCTGGTTGCTGTAAAACAAACCGGCTTCGGCATCGGGCAGTATTTTACTTACACTGTTATTGGCATTATACAAATCGCCTGATTTGTCGGGCATATCTATTTGCTGCCAGTCAATGGCATAATCGCTTACCTGTATACCCAGGCCCATAGCCAGCTTACCATTACCCAGCTTTATTTTATAGGCGTAATTACCCTGTACAATGGTGTTTGATGCGGGGCCTGTTCTGTCGTTCATCAACTCAACACCCCATGCCACATTTTTATTATTAAGTGGTGCTTCCAGCAACACTGCATTAGTAGTAGGCGCACCTTGCATACCCAACCATTGCTCACGCGATATGGCAGTAACTTCCAATGCATCTTTCATTCCTGTAGCCGCGGGGTTCAATGCCATTTTATCGAACATATACAGGCTGAGTTGCGGATCTTGCTGAGCAAATAATTTGCTGCTGCAAAAAACAAACATCACTATGTATGGCCATTTATTTTTCATCTACCGCATCAATTGAATCCACCCTTTATATTTGGTACCACTAACAGTTAACATGTAATAATATGTTGCGCTGGGCAGCAATTGCCCCTGTTTATCAATACCGGTAAATACAACGCTGCTGTTGTTATAACCTGTTCCACTCCATACCTCAACACCCCAACGGTTAAATATGCTCACCTGGTTATCTGAAAAAGATTCTATGCCACCTATTTGCCAATAATCATCTTTACCATCGCCATTAGGGGTTAAGGCATTATAAATATGTATTCCGTTCTCAATGGTTATTGTTACCGAATCGGTAACAGAACAGCCGGTTGTATCGTCGGTAATAGTTACATAATACGTAGTAGTTGATGAGGGGCTTGCCTGCGGATTAGGGCACTGGGTGCAGTTTAATCCTGTTGATGGGCTCCAGGCATATAAATGCCATAATGCAGGAGTTACTGATAGTTGTACCATTTGTGAAGCCAACATAGTAGTATCGCAGCAAACAGTTGTAACGAAAGGTGGTGGGGATACTAAAACCAGCGTAGCGGTATTTGACACGCATCCCTTCGAATCGGTAGTAGTTACGCTGTAGGTTCCTGCACTAAGGTTATATACAGTTGCCCCAACCCAAGTTAGTGGTGACCATTGATATGTATATGGCGGAATACCGCCTTTTATACCCAGTGTAGCCCAACCATCATTACCGGGGAAGCAACTTGGGTTAGCAAAAGCTTTAATAGAATCGCGCATTTGAGTTTCTTCGGTAACGGTTATATTACCGCTAGCCGTACAGCTGTTTTTGTCGGTTACGGTTACGGAATATGCTCCGGCCTTTATACCCGTTATTGATTGTGTAGTTAAGCCACCCGGGCTCCACGTATATATATAACCGGCAGTGCCACCGGATGGTGTTGCCAGTGCCGAACCATTTGAAGAATCGTAACAAGCGCTTACTTCGCTTAACGAAACGCTTAACGCTAAAGGTTGTATAACTAAAGCAGTAGCAGAATCTTTACAACCATTCTTATCGGTTATCACTACTTTATAAGTTCCGGCACAAAGGTTGCTGTCTCTGGCGGCTGTGCTTCCACCCGTCCATAAATAGGTATACGGTGAAGTTCCATTCTTAACTCCTGCCACTACTTTGCCCGTGCAATTACCAAAACATGCTTCATTGGTTTGCGAAACAATAGAATCGCGCATACTGTTTGATTGTGCAACGGTCACTGTTTTTATTGCCTTGCATCCGTTAAAATCGGTAACAGTTATTGTATAAGTAGCAGCTGGCAGTGCGGTAATAGAAGCCGTTGTTTTACCATTCGACCATGAATAACTATAAGGTGCTGTGCCACCACTTGCTGAAGCAGTAGCTGTGCCATTGCCAATGGTATTACATGATGATGTTGAACCTGTAAGCACTGTAAGCAACGTTGGTTGTGGTACAATAAAGGATGAAGAAACCTTGCAGCCGGCAGCATCAGTAACAGTAACTGAATACGTGGAAGCATTAAGCCCTTTTGCAGTATCTGTAGTTACACCCGTGGACCAGGAATATGTATACGGAGCAGTACCATTTAATTGTGCTGTAGCTGCACCTGTATTACTGCCATTACACTTAACAGCACTAATACTTAGCGACAAAACAGCACCTAAGGAGTTTAACCTTAACGCACCTGACGAGGCAACACAACCGAGTGAATCGGTAACTACCACTGTATACAACCCAGTTGTCAGATTTTTAGCGCTATCGGTGGTAGTTGTTATTGAGGAAGGTGACCATTTATATGTATATTTAGGTGTGCCGCCAACTGCAATACCCACTATCAAACCATTGGCCTGTCCGCAATCCGGCAGTATAATATTAGTACTAAGTGACAATGGCGCAGCTGGTTGAGTAATATCTACTATAACCGAACCGCAGTGGCTTGCTGCGTCGGTAACGCTGACGGTATACTGACCTGCAATTAAGCCGGAAACTGCAGAGGTTGTTAAACCATTGGACCATGCATATTTATAAGGGCTTGTACCTCCGCTAACTGTAACTGAGGCATATCCGGTGGCATTGCCATAACACCTAACATTAGCCTGCGATGTATTAAAAACAAGGGTTGTAAGGGGCTGGGTAATAGTCACTGAAGAAACAGATTGACAACCGTGTGCATCGGTAACAACTACCGTATCGGCACCGGCGCATAGGCCTATAACTGACTGTGTATAAAAGGCCGGTGCAGTATGCCATGCATAGGTATATGGAGTAGTTCCGCCGTTGGCTGTTACCGTTGCCTTACCATTGCAGGCATTATTACAGGTTACATTAGTAAATGATGTAATACTACTGCTTGGTGATACGGAAGGAGTGATGGCAGCACTGGCCGTTGACACACAAGCACCTTCTGTACTTTTTACCGAATATGTTGTAACGGTAGTAGGTGTAACAGTAATAGAGCTTGTTGTAGCACCGGTATTCCATAAGTAAGTAAGGCCACTGGAAGCAGTAAGGGTAACAGGAGAACCCTTTGAACAGTAATATAAAGAGAAAGAAGAGGATATTATATAAGGAAGCGGAGCTACGAATACATTCATAATAGTATCAGCTTCGCAGCCATTCACTTCTTCTAAAAGCCTTACCTGATGCATACCGGTAGTGGTAAACTTAAAAGTAGGATTTACGGTTGAGTCTTCAATTTTGCCATTGTTGTAAAAATCCCAGTAAAACTTAACACCGGCGCCACTAAGCGGGTTTGACCTATTGGTAAAATGTGTAACAGAACCCGAACATACGGTATCGGTAGTAAAATTTGGTACCGGTGGAGGGCCCGCAACATTACTGACATTAACCGAAAGGGTATCGGTACATGTAGCTGAACCTTTAACAATTACACTATAGGTACCTGCACAAGTAACAGCAACCGACTGTTGGTTAACAGGCCCTGAGATACAAGGGCCGCTCCAGGTATACGAAGATTGGCCTGCCGGAGCGGTTAACGTATAGGTTTGTCCGCAATAGGCTGGTGCCGAAGAAATAACACCTGTATTACTGCAGGACGCATCAACGTATGCATACCCGAAATGCCCGCCCTGGGCACAATCAGCAGTTTTAAAAATTACGGTTACGCATTGGCCCACATATTTATATAAGGGCACGTAAACTGTTGTCCATGGTTTGTAGTAAACCGAATCGACATCTATTGGATAATAAACAGCATGGAAACCTTGCAAACCCGCCGCTGAAACAACAAAATATTGTCCGCATGCGCTTATTTCGTTATTATTCTGGTCAAGCACTTCAATTTGAAACCAAGGTTGCTGATAATAGGTATGATTAGGATTTTCAAGTACGGCTGCATACTGCAATGTTAAAATTGGTGAGCTGGCCGATACTGTGAACTGGTTGCTTAATTCTGCAACACCATATTTTATACCAACACCATCGCCAACACATGCAGAGTATTTACCACCTCCCGGCGCAACCATGGGCAAGGCAGGGCCTACTATCGGGTCGACAGCTGAGCCGGTTACCAATGATACCTGGTAACTGGTAGTGCTATTATCATAAGCAGCTTCCGTTACATTTCCCAAAATACCACTGCAGGTAAAGGCAGTGGTTGAAAAATCGGTTGCATTGGTTGTAAACTCATTATTCTTTGCAAAACAAGCCGTCCAGCCTGAAAGTGAGCCATTTTCAAAATCAATATTATTGCAAGCTGTGGGGCACGTACCCGAAGGCCGCCTGTCGTTTTTTGAATAATTCTGTTCGGCAATATGAGATGCTATTGTAGCCGGATAATTCTGCTTTGTATATAAGTAAGTAGTGTATAGGGCTTTGTATTTTGTCTGTAAGTGATTAAAAAAGGCAGCTATCTTGCCGCTATCCATTTTCCCGCTCATCGCTTTCGTAAAGAAACGATTCCTTACGGCAAAAAAATCAGTCTGGTTGTATTGTAAAAAGGTATGTAACTCATCCGGAGTAGTTTGCAGGACAGAAAGCATATTGCTTTCCCACTTGGTTTCATTATCGTTCCATAGTACTTCTGCTTGCTCTCCCCTTAATGGGGATTGGGCAATTAAGGCACCTGTAAACAGGCAAAAAAGAGTGGTTACAATGTAAAATTTCCGCATTAACTTATTTAAGACCAACGCAATATACAAAAATGTCTTTATTCATTTTTCATTGAATATTCATTTTCACAATAATAAATAAAATGCAGTTGTGGTTAATGGCACAAAGGTATATGCGAATAAAGAACGTGGAAATAATTATAATTTTGAATATCCTAAGATGAAAAAAGACAAGACATTTAATTGGTGCATTGCGGGTTTGCTTTTTCTTGTACTGATGGCTTATTCTAATCATTTTACCAATAGCTTTCATTTTGACGATATGCATACCATTGTAAACAACAGCTATATACGTAGCCTCAAAAACATTCCATCCTTTTTCAAAAGCGCTCAAACCTTTAGTTCCTTACCGGCTAATCAATCATACAGGCCAATGCTCACTACTTTGTATGCGTTAGATTATGCAATGGGTGGCTTTAATCCGGTGTTTTACCACGTGCCTGTTTTTTTGTTCTTTTTATTGCAAGGTTTTTGCCTTTATTTTTTATTAATTAAAGTATTTAATAGTACTGCCGAACAGCCGGCAAACAAATACTTCGCCTTATTCGCTACAGGATGGTATATGGTTGCCACTATTAATTCAAGTGTTATAAACTATACCTCTTCATCATCCGATTCTATTTCTACCTGCTGGCTTATGTTGGGTATGGTATTATATGTATACAAGCCCGGTTTACGTAAATGGTATTTGTACATAGTGCCTGTAGCAATAGGTTTTTTGTTTAAACCAACGGTAATTGTTTTTCCGGTGTTGCTGGTTTTGTATACTATATTGTTCGAGAGTAAAGAAGGTACTCTCTTCAACAAAATAAAGGGCTCTCTGGTACCGGTTCTTCCGGTTTTAGTGGTATGCCTGGGCCTGTATGAGTTACAATCAAAATTAGGCTCAACCACTTTTGTTACCGGCGGCGTTTTTTATAATTATACTATTACCCAACCTTTTGTTGCCTTATATTACTTTCTTACATACTTCTTCCCTTTTGGTGTAAGTGCCGATTCTGACTGGATTCCCCTGGCATCTGTTGTTGATTGGAGGTTTTTAATGGGCATACTATTCTTAATCGCTATAGTAACAATTTGCATAAGACTGTTTAAAAGGCCTACATATGCGCCGGTGTTATTTGGCCTTGCCTGGTTTATTATTGCTTTGTTACCTACCTCATTAATACCATTGGCCGAAGTAGTTAACGATCACAGAGCCTTTTTCCCATATATTGGGCTTGTAATGGCCACTGGTTGGTTAATTGCCCTTGCATGGCAAAGTTGGGGTAACAAGCTTGCAACAGTATTTAAAACGGCGCTGGTAGTTATTGTTTTATTGAATGCAGCAGGAACATATAGTCGAAATATGGTATGGCATACCGAAGAAAGCTTATGGAAAGATGTAATAGAAAAAAGCCCGCGAAATGGCAGGGCCATTATGAATTACGGCCTTACATTAATGAATAAAGGAGATTATGCAGCAGCTGAAATATATTACAGGAAAGCAATTACATTGATGCCATATTACGCTTATGCGTATGGCAATTTGGCCATTGATAAATATGCACAGTTGCAATATGATACTGCTGAACATTATTACAAGCTTGCGCTGAAGTACGGACCAGATGTGCCTTCGTTAAGTTACTTCTATGCCAAATATTTGCACGAACGCGGCCGTAACGCGGATGCTATTCCATTGTTGAAAAAAGTATTAAGTATTTCTTCTGCCGATATTAGCTCTGCCTATATGCTTATGGCCATATACCAGGACGAAGAAGATTGGCATGAACTTAAAACACTGGCAAATGAAACATTACAATTATTGCCTGAAGATGCAATTGCAAAACAATACCTGGCCAATGCAGAAAACAGAAAAGGAAAATTGGAAGAGCAGAAAGCGCGGGTAAAACAGAATCCTACACCCGAAAATTACCTTGACCTTAGTTTACTGTATTACAATAAAAAGATGTATAAAAACTGTATAGATGCCTGTAGGGAGGCTGTTAAATTGAAACCTGGTTATGATGCAGCTTATAATAACATTGGTTCGGCATATAATATGATGGGCGAATGGCAAAAAGCGATGGATGCGTTTGAACAGGCGCTGAAAACAAACAGCAATTATACATTGGCCAGAAATAATTACTTATACGCGCATCAGCAATTGGTGTTAACCGACAGCCTTATTGCAATTGCTGAAAAACAAAAAACACCCGAAGCCTATTTGAATTTAAGCCTACTGTATTACAACCAGGGCCTTTATGAAAACGCTATAGGTGCATGCAAACAATCACTAAAGCTAAATCCGAAATATGTTTTAGCATATAATAATATGTGTGCTTCCTATAACAAAATGAACATGTGGGATAGTGCCCTATATACAGGCAAACAGGCACTTAAGCTTGACCCTTCAAATGCACTTATAAAAAACAACCTTGCGGAGGCTCAGAATTCAAAAGCGCAGTAATTTTTTCACGTTGATTTTCAATAACTTTTATGTTTTGAATATTAATTCATCGTTAAACCATGCTTGACACTATACAAAAGAATTTATTTTTAGCATAGTTTTCCGCTAAAGTAATTGTGCTTAATGAGAAAAATTTACTACTCAATTTCCTGCTTAATCTTTTTAGTTGTTGCTGTTGCGAATGTTAATGCTCAGCAAGATGCACTAGTTGCCGGGGGAGATGCCTCAGGAAGTAATGGATCAGTAAGTTTTAGTATTGGCCAGCCCAATTATATTAACACAACTAACGCTAATGGCGCTATAACACAAGGTGTTCAACAACCTTACGAAATACAGATACTTACAGGAGTAGAGAATACCAATGTGGCCCTTAGCTGCAAGGCATACCCTAATCCTACTATAAATACATTATACTTAGAATTACAGGCTATAAGCGGCCAAAGCAGTTATAACTATGCAGTTACTAATATACTTGGGCAGCAAATAATGCAGCATAATATAAGTGCTTTGATTACTGAAATAGATCTTACTAATATGGCTTATGGCGAATACCTGATAAAGGTATATGATAACAATAATGAAGTAAAGACATTTAAAATAATTAAAAGTAAATGAGAAAAACTACTCTGGGACTTACAGCCATAGCAGCAAGTGTATGCCTGGCATCTTCAGTTATGGCGCAGGCGCCTCAAGGCTTTACCTACCAGGCGGTAGTGCGCAATGCAAGTAACCAACTTGTGCAAAGTGCTCCTGTGGGCATGCAAATAAGTATACTGCAGGGCAGTTCAACAGGTACATCTGTTTATAGCGAAACTCAAACCCCTACATCAAATGCAAATGGTTTAGTAACCATTGTAATAGGTAATGGAAATGTGGTTAGTGGAACATTTGCTTCTATTAATTGGGCAAATGGTCCTTATTATATAATGGTGCAAACCGATCCTACAGGAGGAACAAGTTATACGGTAACATCAACCACTCAGTTAATGAGTGTGCCTTATGCATTATATGCAGCTGCAAGCGGAACACCAGGTGCAACCGGAGCCACGGGCGCAACAGGTGCCACGGGCGCTACAGGAAATGACGGAGCAACCGGCGCTACTGGTGCAAATGGAAATGACGGAGCAACAGGTGCTACTGGTACAGCGGGTTCTAATGGTGTAACAGGTGCCACTGGTGCAACAGGTGCAGCAGGTTCTGATGGAGCCAATGGTGCTACAGGAGCAACTGGTGCTACTGGCACAGCAGGTTCTAATGGTGCAACTGGAGCTACAGGTACAGCAGGCTCTAATGGAGCTACTGGAGCTACTGGTGCTACAGGAGCAACCGGAGCAACGGGCACAGCAGGTTCTAATGGCTCTACTGGTGCTACAGGAGCAACCGGAGCAACGGGCACAGCAGGTTCTAATGGAGCTACTGGTGCAACGGGTGCTACTGGTGCTGTAGGTGCCAATGGAGCTACCGGTGCTACAGGTGCAACTGGTTCAGGTAGTGTTACTTCAGTTGCATCAGGAAACTTATCTCCGATTTTTACAACCAGTGTTTCTAATTCAACAACTACTCCTTCTATTTCTTATACACTAACTAATGCCGGCGCTAATACTATACTCGGAAACAATACAGGTTCAGGTGCAGCACCAACCTATTTTACTCCTTCACTCACGGGCTCATTGTTTGCAAACCAAGGGACAACAACAACTGTGTTGCATGGTAACGCTGCCGGGAATCCATCGTTTAGTGCTGTAAACCTTGCAAACGATGTAACTGGTAATTTGCCTGTTACTAATTTAGGTAGTGGTACTAGTGCAAGTTCAACTACTTATTGGAGAGGTGATGGAACATGGTCCACTCCTCCAGGTATACATGGCTGTCAGACATATTGTTTCACCGGCGTGGTTGTTACATTTACTGTTCCCACAGGAATTACTACGTTAACGATTACTGCTACAGGGGGGAATGGAGGATTTGATATAGAGGATGGCTCTCAAAGTGGAACTCCACCCGGCTTGGGAGCAATGGTTTCAGGAAGTATTGCAGTAACTGCCGGGCATGTGTTAGATATCCTGGTAGGATCCGGCGGCTCTGATGGTCTGTATAACAATGGAGCAGGCGGCGGCGGCGGTACGTTTATATGGGATGCAACAAGCTCGACATTGCTAGTTGTTGCCGGTGGCGGTGGCGGTGCAGGGCTCTCTTCCACATCAATTGGCGGTAACGGACAAACATCTAATGGTTCTGCAGCGGCGCTTGAAGCGGGTACAAATGGTACAGGTGGCAATGGCGCAGCCGGTACAGGTTCCAGTGCAGGAGCCTCAGGAAGCAATTCAAACAATGGGCCCGGTGCCGGTGGTTGCGGATGGGGCCAATCTAGTGCGAATGTAACAGGCACATATGCGTGTGGTGGTGGTATTTATCCCTTAGCAGGAACTAATCCAGGCCAGGGGGGAGCAGGATACTCGGGCTCTGGATATGGCGGCGGCGGCGGATATGGCGGCGGCGGCGCCGGCAACTTTAGCGGCGCCGGCGGTGGCGGCGGATACAATGGCGGCGGCGGTGGTAATGATAATACCGGCGGCGGCGGCGGTGGCGGCGGTTCTTATTTTAACAATACAACTGCAACCAAAACGGGTACTAATTATATGGGCGCACATAATGGTAGCGCAGTAATTACATGGTAAAAGCTTTGTGAGTTTTTCAGGAACTTTCCTGAAATTTAAATGGCCGCATAGCGATAAATAATAAAGAAGAGGATATAACAGTCCTCTTTTTTATTTAATATATTGATGCTAACGAAAGCCATGAAAAAGTTAGCATGGGAGTTTACATCCAAGTATTTTACCTTATTTTGCCTTTGTGAAAACCCTGCAAAAAAAACACCTTTACTTACTATCCTTATTAAGCGCCATATTACTTTGGGCAGGATGGCCTGCTCATGGGTTTTCGTTTTTACTATTAATAGCCTTTTGTCCTCTGCTTTTTGTGGAGGAATACTTTTACCGCGAACGGGATAACTACAAAGCATTTGCCTTATTCAGGTACGCCTATATAACTACCCTTAGCTGGAATATTTTAAGTACCTGGTGGATATTGAACGCCAGTATTGTGGGTGGTATAGCAGCTATGATACTCAATGCCCTCTTTATGACCCTGGTATTAGTACTGTTTCATTATGTGCGGATGAAGACCAATAACCTTACAGGCTATTCGGCTTTAATAATATTATGGATATCATTCGAGTACTTTCACCTGAACTGGCAATGCAGCTGGCCATGGCTAACCCTTGGCAACGGCTTTGCCAACTGGGCCAATAGTGTGCAGTGGTACGAATATACGGGTGCATTAGGCGGCTCATTGTGGATACTAATTGCCAACATTATCTTCATCAGGCTTATAACCGGTATTTGGTTAGATAAGGCCGATAAAAAAGCCAAGCGCAACCTCATCACAGCGGCGGTTTCTATAATTATTGTTCCCTTAGTGGTATCGCTAATAACCTTAGAACGATTCCAGAACAGCCAGGCTGATGGGGATAAACGCAAAAACCAGGCCGTTAACGTGGTAGTGGTTCAACCCAATATTGACCCTTACAACGAAAAATTCAGTGGCGATTATATGAACCAGCTGAACAAAATGCTTAGCCTGGCCGATACAAAAGTCGATACCGCGACCGACTACTTAGTATTCCCCGAAACTGCCCTAACCGACCCCAACATTTGGGAGAATAATTGGGATGCAAATGGTAGCATTCAAGTACTTAAAAACTACGTGGCACGCCACCCCCATTTAAGCCTGGTAACTGGTGCCAGTACCAACAGAGATTATGCTAAGGGAGACAGCCTTAGCGAGAGTGCACGTAAGTATATTGACGGTGGCGGATACTACGATTCATATAATACTGCTATTCAGTTAAATAACAACAAACACTTACAGTATTACCATAAGAGTAAATTGGTACCCGGTGTAGAGTCAATGCCCTTCCAAAAGTTCCTTGGCCCTATTGCCGATCTGGCCTTTAAATTAGGTGGCGCTTCAGGTACATTAGGCACCCAAAAAGAACCCTCAATTTTTACCGATCCTGTGAGCCAAACTAAGGTGGGAGTTGCCATCTGTTACGAATCGATCTATGGAGAATATGTGGGCAAATATGTACAGAAAGGAGCCCAGCTAATTTTTATAATTACAAACGACGGATGGTGGCAAGATACCCCCGGCTATAAACAACACCTTACCTATGCCCGACTTCGGGCTATAGAAACCCGACGCAATATTGCCCGCGCTGCCAATACGGGTATATCGGCTTTTATAAACGCTACCGGAGACATTATACAGCACACCGGTTGGTGGCAACCTGCAGCAATTAGCGAACGCCTTATTGCCAACAACGAACTTACCTTTTATGTTACCCATGGCGATTATTTGGGCCGTGCGGCTTGTTGGTTATGTATACCACTATTCTTGTTTTTGGGTATATCGGTCATCCGTAAGAAGCAATAGACTGAATACCTCAATCTTTTTACCTTTGGCAATCAAATTCTTTAATTAATGCATACTAAGGAAGAACTGGAAAGAGAGAAGTTAAGGCACGAAGTAAATAACCTTCGTTATGGGTGGATACAACGCGCCAGTGCATTGGCAGGGCTAAGTACTATTGTAATAACAACCTTAGTTACCAATGTATCGGAGTATTTGAAGGTAAAGAAGTTGGAGAACAAAGAACACCAGGTGAGCATAGCCCTGGCCGATAGCGAAAAGGTATTACATAGCGAGGGAGACAGCCTTAAAAAGCTGGATATTGCTACCTTACGGAAAGAGATAGCTTTTTCAGAGTCATATAACGAACGCCGCCAGGCGGCCCTTGGGCAATTAAAGAGCAAGGACGAAGAAATTGCGTATTACCGTGGCCAGTTAGACAGTATTACAGATATGATAGTAAAAAGTAAAGCCATAAAGCACGATCTGTTAGGCCTGGCAGAAGCACCAAAACCAGCACCTAACAAACTGGCAGATACCATCACTGTCGGTATAGCCGACGTTAAATAGATTTAGAATTAACCTAATAATTAGAGAAACTATGAAAACCATCATCACAACAAAAAACGCTCCTGCCCCAATCGGCCCATATAGCCAAGCCGTAAAGTCAGGCAACCTTATATATGTATCGGGTATGGTAGCAAAAGATCCTTCAACCGGTAATATGGTAACCGCCAATATTAAAGAAGAGACCCAAAAGGTTATGGAAAACATACGCGGTGTGCTGGTTGAAGCAGAATCGAAGCTCGATAACATTGTAAAGACCACCATATTTTTAACCAATATGGATGACTTTGCACAGGTTAACGAAGTGTACGGCTCATTCTTCCCGAATGGCAATTTCCCTGCCCGCGAAACTGTGCAGGTATCTCGCCTACCCCTAAATGTAAATATTGAAATATCGGTTATTGCTGAGGCTTAAGTAAACCTTTAGTTATTTTGGGTTCTTTATCACAGGTTTAAGATCTGCTATTAATTTTAGTGTATTTTGTTGCCTGCCAGTAGCATTAAGGTGGTAAACGGTATTATAAAACAGGCTATCGGGGTAATATGCGTCATCTACCGAATTAAGTATAGGAATGTGAAGCCCCTTTCTGTATTCAGCTTCAATAGTATCGAGCATCGTGCCATCTTTTTCGCGCTGACTCACATCAAACGGAGGAAATAGATAATACACATCAACACCCTTGGCTTTTAACCTATCGGCATACTCATTTATAATTTCTATTTCATCCTTATAGCCCTGGTTGTGTTTCATATTATCACCCAGTTCCTTTAAGTGCCCCTCAATCAGGCTTGATTTTATATCGCCATTTTCATCGAACGATCGGCGTATGTACACATCGGTAGCCGAATCAACTGTAATACTATGAACATCGCCCGGAAGAAGAACAGCTATATTACTTAACCATTTTAACGGCCGTGGCGCTTGCGTTTCACCCTGGTGTATGTAATGCATTTCTTTATTAACCCCGGTAAGGTAAAGGTACTTAAGCTGGAAAAAATTAAGCTTGCCCATCGGTGTCAAAAAATCATAAATACCGGGCATAGCATCGTAACCCAATACTTTGGTAGCATTCCCTCCATCAATCGCCTCTTTATCGCTTACATAATACTCAAACGACCATACTACCTTATCTCCTTTTTTAGCTACCATTTCGGCTTGTGCTAACTCAAAGGCAATACCCAAGGTTGCGTGAAGGCCCAAATTGGCAACCGGTATATGCAAGCTATCCTGTATCATTTTTGAATTGATACCAAATGCAAGCGAAGAACCTCCTGCTAATATAAGCTTGGGTGATGGCAATGCATTGGCTCTTTTATGTTTATCGCGCATTGCATACACATAATTACCATAGTTAGATGAACAATACGTACTTACCCAATGGAACGTAAACATTACCAGGAACAACAGCAGGACTATTTTTAGCAATATGTACCTCATGTTAAAACTGGAAGTATATAAATGATGTGGGTGCAGTATCTATAAACGAAAGTATTATGACTAATGCCACAAGGTAATAGACAAATAACCTTACTACAAAAGGCATTCTTTTAAAAACAGATATTAGCTTATAACGCACTTTTTTAATTGCCAATAGTTGTATAAAGCATATTAGGCCAAAACTTATAACGAGGTACTGAGGGCTTCTTACTCCTTTTATCGCCCATATATTCCAAAGCCCTAACCGGTGCGTGTGGATAGTTACCAACAGGTCGTTAAAAGCAGATGGTATTTTGCGAATAATAAAACACGCATCGGCAATGGTATTTGCCCTGAAAAAGATCCAGGCAAAAGCAACCAGGCCAAAGGTTATAACAGCATGCCCTACTTTGTGTACCCACGAATTATTATTGAGGCCGATAGCAGAAGAAAGTCTAGTACCCGTATTTTGAGTAACTATTGCAAAAACAAGGTAAAACCCGTGCAAGGCACCCCATGCAATAAAGGTCCAGTTGGCACCATGCCAAAAACCGCTTACCAAAAACACAAAGAACAGATTAAAATACCACCTTGGCACCGAAACACGGTTACCTCCCAATGATATATACAGGTAGTCTTTAAACCATGTTGAAAGTGATATGTGCCAGCGCTTCCAAAATTCCGACATGCTTCTCGACACATAAGGCCAGTTAAAATTCTTCATTAAGGTAAAACCCATAACCTTAGCCGAACCCAGGGCAATATCAGAGTATCCGGAAAAATCGCAAAAAATTTGAAAGGAAAACATGATAGTAGCTATCAGTAACGATATACCCGGATAGTTGTGCGGATTATTAAAAACAGGTACGGTTAGTATTGCTAGCCTATCGGCAATAATTACTTTTTTAAACATACCCCAAAGCATTAGCCTAAGGCCTTCGGTAATGTTATTAGGCTCAGGCCTATGCTCTTCTCGAAACTGGTGAAGCAGATTCTGTGGCCTCTCGATGGGGCCTGCAACCAATTGCGGGTAGAACATAACGTACAGCGCATATATACCAAAATGGCGTTCAGCTTTTTGGTTGCCCCTATACACCTCAATGGTGTAGCTCATAGCCTGAAAAGTGTGGAACGACAAGCCCAATGGCAGAATTATATTTAGTAACGGTATCGGATGCGTGTTAATATTAAATGACTTCAATAGCTCATCGATATTATTCACAAAAAAATTATAATACTTAAACACGCACAATACACCCACATTGGCAATAATGCTCATGGTTAAAAACCATTTTCGCTTTTTGCCGACTGCATTCTCTATTAGTATCCCTGCTATATAATCTATAACAATGGTAAACACCAGTATAAGTATATACACCGGTATAAAAGCCATATAAAAAACACAACTAGCAACTAACAAATGCAACCATCGCCATTTATGAGGCAGCAAAAAATAAATAAGGGTAACAATAGGAAAGAAAAAAAGAAACTGAATAGAATTAAACAGCATTTAGCAGTCCTAAGGGTTTATTAAAAAAAATGAGATAAGCGTTATAACAAAGATAATTGAAATACCTGTGTCGGTTAAAGCAGGCTTATAAATCACCGCCTTCCCAATCAACAATTTAGTATATTTACATTCAAACCAGCTCTCCACTTGAAGGGTAAAGTCATTAGTTTTATTGTATTGGGTGTTTTACTATACCTAGTATTCCTATTAAGGCTCGACAGTTTTTCTATCCGACCTTGGGACGAGTCGACCTATGCAGTTAACGTTTATGAAATGCTGCACGGCCATCACTACTTTGTGCCTTATTTTAATGGAGGTATTGATAACCTAACAACCAAGCCTTTGTTGACACGCTGGATACAAATGCTGTTTGTAACCATATTAGGATATAATGAGCTTGCAATAAGATTACCGTCTGCTATAGCCGGAATCTTAATCGCTTACTTCTTGTTTGTATTCATAAAAAAATCAGGTTCAACTTTATGGGCTTGGTGTTCGTTTTTAATTCTTATTACAAGTATTGGGTTTGTGCATTTTCATACTTCCCGTACAGGAGATGCTGATGCTATATTGAATTTATTCTTATTCCTATCGAATATTTACTTTTTCTATTTCATAAATTCTGAAGAGAACAAAAGCCGAAATGTTTTTCTTTATTTCTTGTTCCTTGCCTTAGCCTTTGGTGCCAAAAGCGTAGCCGCCCTTTTGTTCGTTCCGGCACACCTGTTCATTGTAGTTTATCAAAAGAAATTCATCCCGGCTTTTTCCCTAAAAGGGCTGTACTTAGGCAAACTGGCATTTTTACTTATTGCAGGCTTTTTTATTCTATCGCGTCAAGTATATGACCCAAATTATATTAGCAACATTATTAACAACGATGCATCACGGTTATTCGCTATTATAGACCTTCATAAAGAGCCGTTCGATTTCTATTTCAATAATTTATATAATTATCGGTTTTCATGTTGGGTTGCTATTTTTATAGTAGGCGCAATTTTACTCTGGAAACATAAAGCCATGTTCCATAATAAGACCATTTTCATTTGGTGCATATCGCTAATAACAGTATACCTATTTATCATATCTTATTCCGTTACCAAGCTCGAATGGTATGATATGCCGCTTTACCCTTATCTAGCAATTGTAACCGGTTATGCCATTTACTATTGCCTGCAAAACTTACCAGCATTTGATCCTTCAAAAGCAACAATGCCATTAGCAATTATCATTGTATTCTCCATCCCGATATACTTTGCAATCAAGCAGTCGCATGATAACGACAGGAAGCCAGGCGACAGGAAAATTGAAAGAGTGGAAGATTACTTATTTGAAAAAGAAAAACAGGGTGCTAATTTTAACAATTATACCATTTGCGATAATAGTTACTTAGGACCCATGCTGTTTTATAAATATAAACTACAGGATAAGGGCCAGCAGATAAAAATAGCAGACACGTCAGCCATTCAAGCCCCGACAATGCTGATAGCGGCTAACGACACTATCAAGAACTATGTATTGAGCAAGTTTAACTGCACTATTGCGGATAGTTGGAACGAGCTTGTAGTGTTGAATGTGAAAAGCAAAAAGTAAACCTTATTTCACTCTGCTATTCAAATAATTTATGATCTCTTGTGGTATGGGGTTGTGTCTCTGTGCGCATAAAGCTGCAAACTTTTGGGTTAAGGTATAATCGTTTATCCTGTAATAACATATCATCAGGTTGCGTTGCACATTGGCATCATCGGGGGCAAAATAATAGGCTTTATTCAGATAGGTAATAGCCATTAATATATTTCCTTCCTTGTAGTACGAAATGGCAAGGTTCATAAATCCTGTCAGGTTAGTTGAATCAATTGCCAGTGCTTGTAATATCATTCCTCTGCCCATTGGTACGTGTCCGTTATTCAGGTTTATAATGCCAATACCTACCAAAGCAAATACATTCTTATCATCAATTTTTAGCGCCCTGTTATACCAAACACCGGCATTGGCAGTATCTTTTACCAGGTTCATATAATTATCGGCTATGCACACTGCTGCCGGCACCGAATTGGTATCGATACTAAAGGTTGTCTTAAACCATTCAATAGCATGTAAAGGGTCGTTTAAGTTCTTCTGATATATGTAAGCTATTTTACCCGAAGTAGCCGGATCCTTCCTGAATTCGAAACTCTTTTTGTAAGCCTCTATTCCTTCAGCATAGTTGTTTTCATCCAACAATACCTCAGCACGGGTATTGTAAATAATTACTGAGCTTGGTGAGCCTGCAATTGCACGTTCGTAAAACACGTTAGGGTTGCGGTAACTGCGGCCATACGAAAACCCGATTAAAAAGAAAACGACAATAACTGCGCCAAAGCCATATTTATAAGGCTGAGTATTTATATTAATGTTGTTTATATTCATCAATTCCATTACAACAATTAGCATACCAATCATTGGCAGATACATACGATGCTCGAATGCATAAAAAGGCTCGTTAGGATATAACTCAATAAATGCCGGCAACAAAAAGACAAGGAACCATACCAAACCCAATACAGCCATAATAGTAAAACGCTTGCGCATAAATAACAGAACTAATAAAGTAATTGATAGTATAGCTCCTAACACAAAGTGCGCATCCGGTCGAGTTACTGCTGGACTTAACCGGTATGGTAAAAACATTTTCTCAATGTATTCAAACACAATAAAGGCATTCATACGGAATGATTCGAGAACTGCCAAAACAAAATTGACCTTAGTTGGTGGTATAGCATTATTACGGGCAAGCAAGTATGCCGCAATAATTACAAACCATGCCAGTGCAGGTATTACAACACTATTTATTGCTTTGCCTTTACGAAACATAAAAAACAAGAACAGGCATACTGGGATGAGCCCAATACATATCTCTTTCGAGAACATGGCACCTATAAATGCAATGATATGTATGAGCAAGTACTTTATATTTAATACGCCCTCTGCCTTTACCAGCTTTATAAAATAAGTAACAGATAGTATAGAGAACAATGCAGCTAACTGGTCACCCACCCCGCCTATCCAGGCAACGGCCTCGGTTAATACAGGGTGGACTGCATACAACAATGCAAACACCAAACAAGCTTGTACTTTATAACCCAGTTCTTTAAGCAGGTTAAACAAGGCTACCGAAGTAGCTATGTGCAAAAGCAGGCTCATTAAATGGTATGCCCATACATGCCCCGGCGATACTGCATTACAAATAGAATATGCTACGTCTTGCAAAGGGCGATAAAAGAAGCCGCTGAATTTATGTCGGTCGCCCAGTACCCAAAACACATCGTGAGTAAAAAATTTGGGAATATTCGATAGCCTGAGCAAATCAGTACCCCATTGCACAAAACCATAATCATCGAGGTGAACAAGGCCAAACCACAATATTTGGGCATACAGCAATACACAGGCTATAACTATAACACGCTTTGCCTTTTGGGGGGTAGTTAGTATAGCATCCAGCATATTACTCTCAAGTTGCTTAACCTTAGGGTTACTCATAATTGCAAGCCCCAAAAATAAGGAGATTTAGATTAAGGCTGAAAGGAGTAAAAAATTCACCCCGTTTCCCCTCTCCCTACAGGAAGAGAGGGGAATACGTAAAGCGATATACGGGGGGTGGGGTGAATTATAATACAAATGTAAAGTGCCTGAATAAGAAAAACATCAGTATAAATACGTAATTTGCACTAGGTATAAATACCTAGTCGCCAGTACTCAAAAAAACGCCCAAATACCAGTATCCACAACATATTCATACCCATTTTAGCAAAACAGCTTAGCTATTTATCCAGAATTTTCTGCGGCGTAACTTCGGGGCGTTTTAAGAATGCAACTATAAAGTATAGCTGCACTCTCATGAACCTAATTTGGATATTTTTGTTAGCACAAACATTCACCATATGACAGAACCAAAATCACAATCAAACGTGCTCAACATAGCGCTTTGGATAGCACAATTAGTCTTGGCCGCCAGTTTAGTTTGGGCGAGTATGCTTAAACTATTTCAACCTATCGAAAAGCTTTCAGCCATGTGGCCATGGGTGGCTCAGGTTCCGGTTATGCTGGTAAAAGCTACGGGTATATTAGATTTAATAGCTGCGTTAGGGTTGGTTATACCACAACTACTTGGCAAGCCCAAACTAACTGCGCTTGCTGCCATTGGTATTATAATGCTAATGGTATGTGCAAGTATCTTTCACATATCTCGTGGAGAAGCATCTGTAATAGGCGTGAATATTATGTTTGCAGTTATTGCTGCCGTTATTGTGTGGGGAAGGCTTAGGAAAGCATAAAACGCCTTAAGAGGTTCATTTATAACGCGTTTCAATATATTTGTATTTTACAATAACACACCATTCATATGAAACGATATTTTATTTTCCTGGTTCTTTTGATTTCAGCATTGCATGGCGTTGCGCAGAAAGACTCATCAACGGTGGTTACTAATAATAATATCTATAACCAAAGACATTTAAGCGTTAAAGGAAATTACTTTATAGGTTTAGGCTTAGGCGAAAACTTTATAAATCCTTACCAATACGGAGAATATAAGTCTGTTGCTTATAATGGAGTATTGGAATATGGGTTTGATGAGAATTTATTACTTGGGGTTGGAGTTGCGTATTCAAAATCTACCATAACTAATGATGGCGGAATAGCGTTTGCCTACAATGATAATATTTCGGCCGTCAATTTATCTGCAAGAGCTTTGTGTGCAATTGCATCAACCAGAACAATACAGTTTTACTGTGGTTTTATGGCTGGCGCACGTTTCATAAAAGATGAAACAATTCCTGCATACCCACCCTACCCCGGCACAACTAATACAACCAGGGGAAGCATTGAAGTACTGACAGGTATACGAATATTTCTTGGCCCTGTTGGCTTGCATTTTGAAGGCGGATTTGGTGCAGATACTCCTTATAATTTGGAGGCTGGTTTAACATTCAGGTTATAACTAGTTTAATTAAGAGATTGAGTCAACCATCACATTTGGTTTGATTTTCATACTTTTGCCAAATGGCAACAAGAAACTCATCTGGCATTCCGGAATCGATTACGAAGGATCTAAAACTGAAAGGTTTTAAAATTCATGAATTACCCAAGACCATAAACCACTCTACTGCTGCGCATGGCAGGCGCGACTTTTATAAGATCGGGCTTGTTACCGGCGATATGACCCTGCGTTATGGCGATAAAACACTAGAGATAAGCGATACCGTTCTGTTTTTTGTCAATCCCAATATCCCCCACACGGTGGTGCGCCAATCTAAAAAGAGAAATGGCTACGCCTTTCTTTTTACCGAAGCTTTTGTTGCAGGCAGAGAGAGGACAGAGATACTAAAAAGCTCGCCGCTGTTTAATAGTGAAGCATCCCCTGTAATTCAGTTAAATAAAGAGCAAGCCGCTTTTATGACCGGTATTTTTCAAAAGATGCTGGCCATACATAATGGCAACTACGATTACGAGAATGAGTTAATAAAGAATTGCATTGAAATTATCATTCACGAAGCACTACGTATTCAGCCGCCGCAAACGGGGCCTCTACATAAAAACGCCGCCACCCGAATAACCGGCCAGTTTATGGACCTATTAGAAAGGCAGTTCCCGATAGATAGCATTGCAACACCACTAAGACTAAGAACAGCACAAGATTTTGCCAAAAGCCTGGCGGTGCATGTCAACTACCTTAACCGTGCAGTAAAGGAAGTTACGGGCAAGCCCACATCGGTACATATAACCGACCGCATTGCTGCTGAAGCGAAGGCGCTTTTACTATATACTGATTGGAGCGTGGCAGATATCGCTTACGGCTTAGGTTTCGAATACCCTACCTATTTCAACAATTACTTTAAGCGAATAACCGGTTTTGCACCCAACTCCCTCAGAAAGGAGAAGGTTTGAAAATCATACTTTATGGTTTGATTATCGTTAACGGGAAACCGTAGTTAAACCCGAGTTTTGCATTATGATTTTAAAACAAAAACCCATTATGAAAAAAATATTAATTACCGGTGCAACCGGTAAAGTAGGCAGCCGGTTTGCTGCACGCATATTAGCAAAGGGCTATGAGGTTAGAATATTGGTGCGGGATGCTGCAAAAGCAACATCGCTAACTGAACGTGGCGCAACGGCAATTGTTGGCGATTTAAGCAACACAGATGCTTTGGCTGAGGCTGTAAAAGGTATGGATGCAGTTATACACATTGCTGCTTTCTTCCGCAGCTTTACCGATAACGAAGGTATTATAAAGACAAACCATACCGGAACAGTAGCACTTGCCCATGCAGCCATGGCAGCGGGTGTAAAGCGATTTGTATTTACAAGTACCGGCAATGTATACGGCTCAGACTACGGGCGCCCTGCAAAGGAAGATGATGCAGTTGATATTAACGACCCGCGCGCATATTCATCGAGCAAAATTGCGGCAGAGAACGAACTTATTGCTCTCCATAAAACCAAAGGCTTTGATGTACGCGTATTACGTTTAGGTTTTGTGTATGGCGATAAAGACCCACATATAGAGGAAATAATACCTGTACTTAAAAACTGGAAACGCCATTCAGGGTATAGAATGCACATGGTACACCACCTGGATGTTGCCCAGGGCTTAATGTTATTGCTACATACCGAAGGACTGAATGGAGAGATATTTAATGTAGCCGATGATGCACCCATAAGTCTCTTTGAATTAGCTGACTCATTTGGCAAAGCAGCAGATACCTTCCCTGCCCAGGAAGAACCGTTGGCTAAACCATTTGAAGGCATAATGAATATTTCGAAACTCAGGAGTAAAACGGGCTTTAGGCCGTTGGTGCCAAGCTATTACGTGGCCAGAGATTTGGATATTTTGTAAGCAATAAAAAAACGTCTTCGCCAATGCATTATAGCCTGACGAAGACGTTTCTTTAGAATTAAAAAGTACCGTTATTTAAATCAGCTATAAGCCCTTCGTGAGTTGGGTTCCAGCCCAACCATTGCTTTGTTAAAGTATTAGATGCAGGCATATCGGTAGTAACGGGCCCAACCAGCCAACCAAAGTGTATAGCCCCTTCCTCTTTCGTTTTCGATACTACCGGAAGCTTCAATCTTCCGCCAATAGCGGTGGCAATGTCTTTCAACGACACTCCTTCTTCTCCCACGGCGTGATACTTGCGGCCAGCTATTCCCTTTTCAAGAACAAGCCGGTATAAAACAGCAACATCAAGTACATTGGCTGCAGCCCAGCGGTTAAGGCCACCCTCAACGTATGCCGATACGCCCTTTGCTTTTGCAATGCCGATGAGTCCGGTTACCAAACCTTGCTTGGCTGTATTGTGAACTTGCGGAAGACGAACCACTGATACGCGCACCCCTTTCGATAATAAAGTGAGCGCAGTCTCTTCTGATGCACGGGGTAAGCGCGGATTCGGAATCGGGTCGTTTTCTTCTGTAGCTATCTGTCCGCCGTTACGCGGGCCAATGCCTGCAGTTACAATAAGCGGGCGGTCAGAACCTGCAAGTTCTTCGCCTAATGCCTCAATTGCCAGGCGATCTAACTGAGCGGCTTCTGCAAATTTCGAAAAATCATGATAAAAGGCCAGGTGAATCACAGCATCTGCCTTTGCAGCGCCACTCTTCAGACTGGCAATATCTTCAAGCGTACCACGGTGCACTTCGGCACCGGCTGCAACCAGCGACTTAGCCGATTCTTCTGAACGCGCCAAGCCCACTACCTGGTGGCCTCCCTTAATTAGTTCTTTTACTGTAGCTGAACCTATGAAGCCCGAAGCTCCTGTAACAAATACTCGCATAGTTTATATTTTTTAAATTAGTTAATGCAACATCTTTCCATTGCAAAATTGCATATAGATGCTAACCGGATGCGAGGACATTTGTCTCGTTTCTACTTGCCTTTTACCTGGGCGTGCCTTATGCGGGTAAGTGTTTTGCGGGTTACCCCAAGGTATGATGCCACCATGTGCAAAGGTGCACGTGCAGATATTTCGGGATAGTTCTTTACAAAATCTTCATACTTTTCTTCAGCAGTAGAACTTATATTGCTGAGTATACGTTGCCTGAATAAAGAACCGCTGCTTGTCATCAGCTTATCGAAATATGTTTTCAAACCGGGGATATTGGTTATAAGATAACGGAGATCATCCTTTGTCCACAATACCAGTTCACTGTGCTCAATAGCATCAATATTAAGTGAAGATGGAGTATCAAACTCAAAACTCTCAGGGTCGGTGGTCCAACTGTTTTCAGCAGAAAAACGCAAGATATGTTCGCTGCCTTGTTCACGTGTTGCATAGGTACGTATAAGGCCTTTGCTTATAAATATTTTATAACGGCACACTTCGCCTTGGTGCAATAAAAATTCTTTGCGACGCAGTTTTTTTTCAATTGCCTTTGAGTGTATCAGCTCAATATCGTGGTCAGACAAATTTGCCTGCGCTTTGATGTATGTTGCGAATTCGGGGAACATATAAAAGCGAAATTAAACATATTCCGGCAGAACTTTGTTGGTTGCAAGAACATCCGTTTATTCTTACTTTTACAAAAACATTAATAAAATGAACATAGCAATAATAGGAACCGGTAATGTTGGAGGAGCTTTGGCGCAACGATTTTCTGACAAAGGGCACACTGTATTTTTAGGTGTAAGAAATGTAAATGACTTTAAAGGGAAAGAAACACTTTCTCTGTTAAAGAATGTTTCAGTACATACTATAAAAGAAGCAGTTGCGAAGGCAGAGCTTATAATTATTTCGGCACCACCCCAGTTTGCATCTGATATAGCTAAAGGCCTGGGAGATGTTTCAAACAAAATTATTATTGACACTATGAATGCGGTTTTTGTTAAGCCTGAAGGGTTTAATAACACCGCTGACGCTATACTTGCAAATTGCAACACTACCGATGTGGTTAAATGCTTTAATACAACAGGGTTTGAGAACATGTTAAACCCAACTTACAATGGTAACGGTATTGATATGTTTACTGCGGGCAACAGCCAAAAAGGTGTTGAGGCAGCAACAAAATTAGCTAAGGAAATTGGCTTTGAGAATGTGTATCATTTTGGAGGCAACGATAAATTTAGTTTGATTGAGCAAATGGCTATGTGTTGGATAAACCTTGCCATTATGCAAAAACAAGGAAGAGGAATTGCTTTTAAAATTCTTAAAAGGCCCTAACTATCAAGCATAATTAAGCAGCAGGCGATTTAGTTTTTCACATCGTTAAGACAACACTGTTTTCTGAATATCTTTGCATATACCCTGCTCAAGAGGCTTGCAGGCAAATAAATCAGGGTATCTGTAATTATGAAAAGCATTAGCGAGATAGAATTATTCAGGGCATTTAGAAGCAGGAATTATACCTATTATTTTTTCGGACGGGCCATATCGCAGTTCGGTACCTGGATGCAACGCACGGCTGTAATTTGGGTAGTGTATTCTATAACACATTCTTCATTTTTAACGGGGGTTACCATGTGTGCCGAAGTACTGCCATCGGCTCTGTTCTCAATACCGGGTGGCGTAATGGCAGATAGATATAACCGCTATAAGATCATTAAGGTTACCCAAATACTATCTATGATACAGGCGGTGTTACTGGCTGCTTTAATATTAACGGGGCATGTAATTATTTGGGCCATATTGGTGCTGAGTGTAATCCTTGGTATTATTAATGCGTTCGATGTTTCGGCCCGCCAGGCTTTTGTGCATGATGTTGTTGCCGACCAATCTGATCTGCCTAACGCAGTATCGCTAACAACTTCTACAGCCAGCCTTGCCATGTTACTCGGGCCAGCTGCTGCCGGTTTGGTATTACATGCTTTTGGTGCACCGGTGTGTTTTTTGCTTAACGCTGCAAGCTTTGCAGGTGTGTCTATCTCGGTAATATTAATGAAGCTACCGAACAAGCCACCGCATAAAAAAGATAAAAACGTGTTGGCTGAATTTGCAGAGGGCTTCAACTACCTGGCCAACACACCCAAGCTATTGATGATGATGCTTATGCTGGCCGTTATAAGTTTGCTTGTATCTCCTTTTAACACCGTATTGCCCGTATTTGCCGATGTTATATTTAAAGGTGATTCATCTACCTATGGTTACATTAATAGCTTTATAGGCACAGGGGGAGTAATATGTACCATTTACCTGGCTTCACGAAAACCGGGGTCGCCATTAAAGCTAGTCATGCTTATAAGTTCTATTTTACTTGGCGCAGGCCTCATTTGTTTTTCGCAGGCAAAATACTTTCCGCTATCTATGTTCTTTGCAGTAATAGCAGGCTTTGGTTCAATGGCTACGTTTGCGGTTTGTAATATTATCATTCAATCAGAATCAGATCCTAAAATGCGTGGACGCATGATAGGCATTTTGCTAATGGCTGTATTTGGTATGACTCCCCTTGGCGGCTTGGTTGTGGGTGCCGTATCTCAACACATTGGTGCGCCTACAACTGTTTTATGCCAGGGCATTATTTGCCTGATAATAACGGCATGTTTTGCAAAGTTTCTGTTACAACCTTCGGCCAAACCAAATTTGAACGATACACTGGTAAAAGAAACCATTGAATTAGGGGAAGAGAATTTGGAGTAACAGTCCATTAATGCCCTTATACCATCAAAATCTCATTGTAAACGGGCCTTTGTTTACCGATGTATACAGCCTATTAAAACATTCTTCTTACAGGTTTATAGAAATTCCGAAGCCCAAGCCTGTTATCAGGCGTACCTTGCATACGTTTAATACAAGTGCTAACAGAATATATACGCTAATTAACAGTTATATAAATAATACTAAAAACAGTTCATTATGAAAACCAACAAAAAAATATCAAGATCATTATTTGCGGGGGCATTCCTCCCGCTAATTATGTCGTTTGTTCTTCTTATCCCTAAAGAACAAAAAGCGCAAACATGTACTATTGGTATAACAGCAGGCGCATCAACCGCTTCTGTAGATTTCGAAAACATCGGCCATTCGTTTGTAAACACCGTTAAAGGAACCGGCATTATGGGTTTTGAAGGCGGTTTATTCGAACGAATCAATTTAGGCCCTTTCTTTATTAAGCCTATGGAATTGATCAGTTACCAGGGCGGAACCGCTACTTATTATAATAGCGATGGTACCGTTAACAAGCAAAAATTCGACTATGGCAATATTGAAGTGCCACTGCTTTTCGGATTCCGTATACTTGGCCCATTACGTATTGAAGCCGGCCCTGTTTACAACTGGATTTATACTACACAATTCAGCGAAGATAACACCATAAAGGTTAATCCTTCTGGCTTAGGATGGCGCGCCGGTGCTAACGTTGAATTGGGTATAATTAACTTAGGCCTGGCCTACCAGGGCTTAACCAATAATTCTGACAACAGCACAACCACCACCTTTAAATCGCCTAACGAGCTTATATTCAGCCTGGCTCTTTGCTTCGGTGGTCACTAAGCAAATAGTTTCAGTCTGTTAATCTAAAAACGCCCCGTAGAAATACGGGGCGTTTTTATTTAAGGAACTGTAATTAAAAATCGAATTAAAACCCGATAGAAGCTTCAAGCATATAGCCATCGAACCTTCCACCATTAAGAATATTGGTGTTTACATAGTTCAAGTAAATCTGGTTTACATATTCAGCTTTCATCATTATGTTCTTGGTTAAGAACCAACCAATAGAAGCTGCTTCGCGGTTAATGGTTATATCAGCGCCGCCACCTTGCATAGCTGCGGTAACGGTGTTATAACGAATACCAACCCAGAAGTTTTCCTTATGAGCAGGGAACCTGTAAAGCAAATCGCCTGATAATTGATTGGCCTCACGCATGTTCTTTTCTGTAATGGTTCTGCCGGCCACAGTTTCGGCTGTACCAAAAAACTCGAGGCCTTTATATTTCAAAAACAAATTACCCATATAGGCATTCACCTGTTCGCTAAAGCCGGGGTTATACCTTCCTGAGAAAGGATTGTAATCATTAGCATCATTCAATGTTGTGCCGTTAGCAGTTGCCTGGTTCGACATTACATCAAAATAGTGTGAGCCTGTGCGGTCACCACCAAAAAGGGTAATGCTGTTTGCACTTTTGTCGGTATAGAACGAACCGGTGATCCTGATCCTGAAATCGGTGCTCACTTGTTTATCGTAACCAATTTTACCATGAAACGCAGCATCGTAGTTATTGGGTTGATGGGTTGCCGAATCAATTTTAGTTGCAGCAATAACGGTTGGGTCAAGTTCACCATTTGTAATTCCGCCCATTAAAAAGAATCCGCATGGGTTATGGTAATAAACTTCTCCGCCAAGTTCTGTAGCAAATTCGTCCATAATATAATTATCCATAAACGGGTTGTAAATGGTATTACCTCCATCCGATCGTTGGTAATGCTGATCGCCGTAATCAAGGTCGAACTGGCCTACTTTAATGGTAACACTGTTCATGATATTGTTTATCACATCGCTATGCAGAAAAAGAAGCTTGTCAAATTGAATATATCCGCCCTTTACCCAGGTATCTTCATGATGCCTTGCAGCTAAATATACGGTCAGGTTCATACGTATGCCATCAGATAACTGAGCATCAATATTCATATTGGCCATAGGCAGATCAAAGGCATTGGTAAGCGGTATAAGGCTGTTAACATTACCTACAAAGCCAGGCTTTGTTAATGCCACAGCTGTGTTCTGGTCTCTCAAACCCTGAAAATCGAGTTCGAAATTACCACCCACATGCACTTTCATTTTGGTAAATGGTGTTGAGTCGTTCTTGGTTGTTTCAAAAACACGTAGGCCTTTTTCATCATTCGGCCTGAAGTATTGCATCTCTTGTTCTTGTGCAGTTGCATAATAACTTGCAGATACCATGCCTGCTATGGCTAAGTATTTTAATTGTTTAATTGTCTTTTTCATGATCGGTCTTTATCTTTTTTTACTGTTGTGTTAGTTAATTAGCTTTTTTGAGAGAATGTTGTTTTAAAACTGATTGTGATTTCGTTGCCTGTTTTTAAGGTACCAAACAAGGCCGTTGGCGGGTTGATGCCATAATCGGTCATCTTTATGCTTTGCGCCCCTTCAAAAAGCAGTTTACCTTGTCCGGGCATTGATACTTTCACCTGCATATCAATCGACTTGGTTACACCTGCTATAGTAAGGTTAGCTTTTGCCGGAACCGTTGTTTCGCCAGCCTTTGCCTTAATTGATCTTATTGGCCCAACTAGCTTTATCGTTATTTCAGGGTCGGCATCAGCTTTCAGCGCTTTGTAGGTATTGTTGTTCATGGCAGAACCTTCGGTGCTTTTTATAGAATGTACTTCCATAGTTATGTTTATAGCATCGAGGTTAAAACTACCATCACTGTTTTGGCTTACCGTACCTGCACCCGAAACGGTACCTACTGTCTCATTCCAATCGTGAAGGTTAGAAGTACCATGAATACTAACAGCATAACCTGAAGAAAGCATATAGGTATCATCGGCAGCCGTCCATGCGCATATAAGCGGTATGGCCATTACTAAAAGTATTTTGAGTTTTTTCATATTCGTTGACATTGGGGGTTATGGATTAGTTTTTTCGAAGATGAGCCCTGATATTATGCCCTGGAATAAACCAAGCACAAACCAGGTGGCAAGCATTTCTACAGATACATTTACAGCGCTGTAAATAAGCCACATCATCGGGAAGATGGCAATAACAGTGTAAATAAGCCCAAACTCGATACCTTTAGTAAGAAAGGAACCTTTCAGCACTGTTTTTACCCGACTCCAGAACCAGGCCAAGGCCATACTGATGATGAAAGGATGCACGAGGTACATCATTATTCTGCTCGATTGCATTGAAAAAGCAGGATCGAAATACTGCGCAGCAATAGATGGGAAGAACCAGATGGTAATATATAATCCCAAAACACTTAGGATCAATAGTATGATACCAGCCGCTATGCCCGATATGATTATTTTTTTCATATTGTCTTATTATCAGGGTTCAGTTATGCTGTAAGTATCACTTTCAAAGCCTTCTCTCTTGCTGCGTTCCCGAACGTATCATAGGCCTTTACTATTTCATCTAATTTAAAATGGTGAGTAATTAATTGCTTCGGCTCTATTTTCTTCGATTGAACATTTTTAAACAACATGGGTGTTGTAATGGTATCAACCAGGCGGGTTGTTAAGGTTATATTCTTCGACCAGAGTGTTTCCATATGCAGGGTAACACTTTTACCGTGCACACCAATATTGGCAAGATGTCCGCCTGCTGCAACAATTGCTTCGCAAATTCCGAAGGTTACAGGTGTGCCAACAGCCTCAATAGCCGTGTCAACTCCCTTGCCATTGGTTAGTGCCAGTACTTTTTCAACTGCTTTACCATCACTGCTGTTAATTGTATGTGTAGCGCCGAATTTCTTAGCGGTAGCAAGGCGGTTATCGTCCAGGTCAATCACAATAATTTCTGACGGTGTAAAGAATTGAGCTGTTAATAAAGCTGCCATACCAATTGGCCCTGCGCCTACAATTGCCAAGGTATCGCCGGGTTGCACCTTTCCATTCAGCACACCACATTCAAAGCCGGTAGGCAAAATATCACTTAGCATAACCAACGCTTCTTCATCAGAACCTGCAGGTATTGGGTAAAGGCTATTATCGGCATACGGTATTCTTACATACTCAGCCTGCGTACCATCAATCAGGTTACCCAAAATCCATCCACCATCGGTGCAATGAGAGTACATACCTCTTTTGCAATACTCGCACTTACCGCACGATGTAATGCAGGATATAATAACGTGATCGCCTTTTTTGTAATTACTTACTGCGCTTCCAACTTCTTCTACTATGCCTACTCCTTCGTGGCCAATTATTCTACCATTGGTAACTGCCGGCAGGTCGCCCTTCATTATATGCAGGTCGGTGCCGCAAATGGTAGTTTTTAAAATTTTTACAATTGCGTCGGTTGGTTTTGTAATTGTTGGGGTCGGCTTTTCTTCCCAGGCCATTTTTCCGGGGCCGTGATAAACTAATGCTTTCATGATATTGGGGTTTTAGGTATTGTTTAGTAGTGCTATACTACCGTTACCATACCCCCTTACTTATGACCTGCGACATGCCACGATGTGACACAAATCATGTTTCTTCACGAAAGGCACAGTGTCAGCCCTTTATGAGTTTTGATGTTTCAATAAAAAACTAAGGAATGCCGAATGTTTTTATTTATAGCATAAGATAATTCTTATTGCACACTCAAATAATCAGCATCACTAACAGGCGCCAGCCAATCTGCAGGCCCTTGCTCACCGATATTAGTAATGGCAATATGCGTCATTGCGGTATCCTTAGCAGCTCCGTGCCAATGTTCTATATGCGATGGAATAATTACCACATCGCCTTTTGCTATGGCCCTGGCAGACTTACCTTTCTCCTGGTAAAATCCGTTACCATTAATAACTAGCAGTATCTGCCCCAATGGGTGCGTGTGCCAGTTAGTGCGGGCACCCGGTTCAAACGTTACACTTCCGGCGGTAAATGTTCCTGTTTCATCTTTAGGAACAAGCGTATAAAGACTGGCTGCTCCGGTAAAATAATCGGCCGGTAGTTTTTCCCCTATAGGGAATATTTGATTTTGGTCGTTCATGATATTAAAAAAAAATGGGGTTGGTTAATTATTGTCTTTGTAAGCGAGTGAGGAAGATAGTTCTCGGTAATCATTTATCTGCTTTTGAAAAAGCGCAACTTTCTGTTCTGCTGCGCCAATTGCATCTGCGCCTGCTATGAAACGGCGTGGCATTTCCTTTTCATTTGAAAGCTTAATGAGTGCTTGCGCCAACTTAGCCGGGTCGCCCGCCTGTTTGCCATTCTGCGATTTCCAAAACTCAAGTTGTAAAGCTCTACGTTCATTATAATCATCTACTAAATGAGTGGCATAGTTTGTTGACTCCGTAGTAAGAAGTTCTGTACGAAAGAAACCGGGGTTAACAGTCATGGTTTGAATACCAAATGGTTCAATCTCGCCTTGCAATGATTCCATCCAGCCTTCAAGTCCGAATTTAGATGCAGCATAGGCGGTTCCAAATTCAAAGCCACTAAAACCTGCGGTGGATGAAATAGTAATGATCTGTCCTGAGTGCTGTTTACGCATAAGGGGTAATATTGCACGGGTTACATTCATTGGCCCGACAAGGCTGGTTGTTAACTGGTGCTGCATTTGCTCCGGAGTTAGCTCTTCAAAGTAGCCTGCATAAAAACTAGCGGCGTTGTTTACCAATACATCTATACTGCCAAACTTCTGAATAGTGGCCTTAGCAGCAGCTTCAGCCTCGGTTACATTTGTAATATCCAGCTTAACTATCAGTAAGTCATCCGATTTACCAAGTGCCGCGGCAATTTTATCAGTATTACGGCCTGTAGCCACAACCTTGTGTCCCGCAGCCAAAACTGCTTTTGCAATCTCCATGCCCATTCCACGGCCTGCGCCGGTAATGAACCAAACTTTGTTATTATTCATATATTCTTTGTTATTTGAATTTTATGTTGAATCAGAATTCTAACACAAAACTACATTCAAACTAAAGGTAAGCGGTAATATAAATCAAACAAGAGATTACGAAATTCAAACATTCTTGAATTTCATGGGGCTAAGCCTTGTATGCTTTTTAAAGAAGTTATTGAAATGGGTGGGCTCTGTAAAACCCAGTGAGTCTGCTATTTCAGATACATTCCACTCGCTATGCTTTAGCAGCACCTTAGATTCCTGCAAGATACGCTCGGCTATAACCTGGGAAGTGGTTTTTTGTGTAATTTCTTTAATGGCCCTGTTAAGGTGATTAACATGGACATTAAGGTGTTCGGCAAAGTCGGAAGCAGAACGCAATTGAACCTGTGGATGATTTTCATCTACCGGAAACTGGCGCTCTAACAGGTCCATAAACATGGTAGAAATGCGTTGTGAAGCGTTTTTAGGGTGATTGTCTTGTTCAGACGCTGGCTGCATTTTCATGGCGAAGTGCACTAACTCCAATACAAGTGTTCTTAGCAGGTCATACTTATGTTGATAATCAGAACTTACTTCTTCCAGCATACGTTCAAAAATAGCCTTTACTGTTTTCAACTGTTCTTTAGTTAGCTCAAACACATGGTTGCCGTTAGGCTGAAAAATAGAATATTGCTTAAGGTCACCAAACTGGTGAAAAAAGTTTTGATTGAAGATACAGAAGAAACCAGTTCGCTTTGGCCCTACACAACTATAGGGGATGAATGGGTTTGTAAATACCAAAGCCTGTTTCTCTATTTTAAATTCCCTATCGGCGTATTCAACCTTACTCTCGCCAATAAACAAGCTAACCTTAAAATAATCTCTCTGTATATACGGCAAAGGCTTTGGGCTTTCTCCTATAAAGGGCTCAAGTTTAAATACATTAAAGTGGCCAATTTGGCCACGAAGATTATCAGGCATCCATTTGTGCTTGCGCTCATAGAACTGTTCTATTGTCTCCAACTGGCTCATAAATCAAAGCTACGAAATTCAAACATATATAAACCGGAGTATTCCATAAACACGGAAATAATTGACAGTCAATTATTTATGCCGTTTATTACGTTTTCACTCTATTGTATTTCATTGTTATTATCAATAACCCACCCAGCAATTTGGGTTGTTTATAACTACTAAACATTTTATTTACTACAGGGTATAAAACCACCTATTTTTGCATTGTAATTCTGAGATTGCTTCGTTCCTTGCAATGACGGGACTTGCAGTGACGAACAAAACACCACTTAATTAGGAATAACCATTCGTAATTTTTAATTCCTAATTCTTAATTAAAAAGCCATGCCATTCGAACAAGGGCAATCGGGTAACCCGGGCGGAAGGCCCAAGGGTTCGATGAACCAAGCCAAACGAGAATTAAAAGAAGCTATAGCCCAGTTTCTGCTCAACAACTTTGAAAAAGTACAGGCCGAATTTGAGCAACTGCAAGGGAAAGACAAGGTACAGTTTTATTGCGCCCTATTGCCTTATGGCCTTGCCAAAGTAAAACCCGAAGCAGAAAACCTGCTCGACGGGCTTAGCGATGAACAAGTATTAGAACTTTTTGAAAAACTACAACATGTGGTCAACACACAAATTGAAAACACCCTCAGCAAAGCGGGCCTACCTGCACGACCTGCTGAAGGGCAAACGGAGGATAGTTGAAATAGCGGAGTTCCGCCCTTATTTCTTTTTAGAGACTAACACCAAGGGAATCTATTTCTATCGCGATGGCCTTAAGTTGCAACCACGCCCCGGCGATACCCGCCGTTATACCGAAGCTGAGCTGAACAGGTTAAAATGCTTACCGGGCATTTTTATACAGATGTCAAGCTGTTCTCGAAATAATGGTGAATGGTAAATTGTAAATGGTGAATTAAAAATAGTGCTTTCAAACGAAACTTTATCGTTCACAACTCACCATTTACAATTCACAATTAATTTAGTATTCGCGGTTGCTCCAGGCCCTGTATGCAGCTTGCTGTTCGAGGTTGGCGCTGCGGGTTTTGGTCATATGGTAAAGCGGAAAGAACTCTTTGCCAGGGATAGTACTTATCTTCACTTCCCTCCTAACCTGGTCGGCTAATACAACCAAATTCACTTCTTCATTTTCGTAAAAAGCGCACCAGTCGTGTAAATTAGCTTTAAGTATATGGCCATTTATAGTTACTATTTCGTCGTTCACACATATACCCGATGCCTCGCCGGGAGAGCCCGGAGCAATAGATGTAACCTTATAGCGAGATGCTTCTTCAGTAACCTTCAATCCCCAATAGCGTTCGCAATATTTTTTAGCCGGAGATGTGTGCAACACCATACCAATGTGGTTCAGTGCCTCACGGAAAGGCTTTTCGAGGTCGGAAGCAGTATTGATATAGTTATTAAAAATATCGTCGAATGATGCACCACCTGCAGCTTGTTCTACTACCAGCTTATACGTATCCTCAGAATACGATTTACCTTGCAAAGCATAGTCGTGGTAAAGTGTACGCATTACATCATCTAAACTCTTAGCGTTGTGCGTATGCTTGCGTATAAACATATCGGTAATAAAGGCCAGTATAGAACCTTCGGTGTAGATAGAAACCTTACGGAACGGTATACCCGATACATACCCATCGAGCCAGGTATCGAACGAAGAATCGGCAACACTCAGGTTGTAACGCCCAAAGTTGTCGAAGTGCTTCTGTACCTCGCGCTGGTTGGCCTTCAGGTATTCAAACTCACTGAACACACCGGCACGCAGCAACAAATAATCGCCATAATAGGTTGTAACACCTTCGTATACATAACCCAAGCGAGAGTAGTTTTCGCGGGTATAGTTGTAAGGGTACATTTCAACCGGGCGAATGGTCTTAATATTCCAGCTATGGAAAAGTTCGTGACACGATATACCCAGGAAGTCGTTGTACAGGTCATCCTTCATAAGGTTATACGAAGGCCCCATAGCAATAACGGTAGATGATAAATGCTCAACCCCGTGGTGAAACTTATATGGTAATATATGGAACAGGAAATGATATTCTTTAACAGGGCTGCCCTTCATCATCAAAACCATATCGTTTATAAAGATGAAAAAGTCGTTGATGATACGTGCCCAATCGGGCTTGCATTCGCCCTGCATCCACAAGTGGAACTCAATGCCATCCATTACAAAGGTATTGTGCTTAAGCGTGGCACTGGCTATAAGGGGGCTATCGGCAAGTTCTTCGAAATTGGCAGCATACAGGGTATGGCGGTAAAGCTTACCCTCCTGCTTCTCTTTACCCTTTTTCATAGATGTAGCTATGCGGTAACCTTCGGGCAGCAAAAGCTCCATTTGCAACAGGCCGGCCATATGTTCCGGTACATACATGCAGCAGTTAACCGGGTTCATGTAAAGCTGGTTATCGTCTACATAAGTAGAACCTGCATTAAGGTCGGCAGCATAATAGCTGTACTTTACATGAAATGTTTTAAGGCCCTGGGTATCTACTTCCCACTGGTCTTTATTTATCTTACGAAAGGTAAGTTTTTTGCCATGTGCATCAAAAGCGCCCCATCCCCTAACGTTCTTGGTAAAGTTACCCAGTTCATAGCGGCCTGGCCTCCATGCAGCAGACTGCACAGTGGTTTTATCGCCGGTAACGGGAACGACCAATTCAATATCGATAAAGTGCTGATGATGAGGGGCGTAAGAAATGATATACTTCATAAACTACCTGAGTTGTGCAAAGATACGAATTTAGGTTTTAGTAGTCAGTAATCAGTTCTCAGTTATTATTAACGCCCATTGTAAGGAGGGCCATATGCCGTGCCTTAGTCTCAATACCTAATACTCAATACCCAATACTATTTTTATTATTTTCGCACCCTACTAATTTATACCGAATATGAGCTACGATTTGATTGTTATAGGCAGCGGCCCGGGTGGTTATGTTGCCGCTATTAGGGCATCGCAACTGGGCATGAAAGTGGCCATTGTTGAACGCAGTGAACTGGGCGGAATATGCCTGAACTGGGGCTGTATACCTACCAAAGCTTTATTAAAAAGCGCACAGGTATTTGAATACCTGAAACATGCTGCAGATTATGGTATTAAGGTGAATGGCGGCGAGGCAGATTTTGCAGCCGTTGTAAAGCGTAGCCGTGGCGTAGCCGATGGAATGAGCAAGGGTGTTGCATTCCTTATGAAAAAGAACAAGATTGAAATTATAAAAGGTACAGGCAAATTAAAGGCTGGTAAAAAGGTTAGTGTTACCGAAGAAGGTAAAACCACCGATTACGAAGCCAAGAACATTATAGTGGCTGTAGGTGCAAGGTCTCGTGAGTTGCCAACCCTGAAGATAGATGGTAAAAAGATAATCGGATACCGTGAAGCAATGGTATTGCCAAGCATTCCGAAATCGATGGTGGTAATTGGCTCAGGCGCTATTGGGTCTGAGTTTGCATACTTCTATGCTACTATGGGCACCAAGGTAACCATTGTGGAAATGTTATCAAACATTGTTCCCGTTGAAGATGAAGAAACATCGAAACAATTGGCAAAATCATTCGGTAAGATCGGTATTGATATAAAGACCGAAGCTTCGGTAGAAAGTGTTGACACCAAAGGCACAGGTTGCAAGGTGAAGATAAAAGACAAGACCGGAGAATCGACCATTGATTGCGATATAGTATTATCAGCAGTAGGTATTGCAGCTAACCTTGAGAATATTGGCTTAGAAGAACTTGGCGTTATTACCGATAAGGGCAAGATAAAGGTTAATGGCTTTTACCAAACCAATATACCGGGCATACATGCCATTGGCGATTGTGTTGGCGGACAAGCACTGGCTCACGTAGCAAGTGCCGAAGGTATTATATGTGTAGAAAAAATGGCAGGTCAAAACCCTGAACCACTTAACTACAACAACATACCGGGTTGTACCTATTGCCAACCCGAAATTGCTTCGGTAGGTTATACCGAAAAGGGCGCTAAAGATGCAGGGTATACATTAAAGATCGGCAAGTTCCCATTCTCGGCATCGGGCAAAGCAAGTGCTGCAGGTGCTAAGGATGGTTTTGTGAAACTGATATTTGATGCTAAATACGGCGAATTATTAGGAGCCCACATGATTGGTGCCAACGTTACCGAAATGATAGCTGAAATAGTAGTTGCCCGCAAGTTGGAAACAACTGGCCACGAAATGATAAAAGCGGTTCACCCTCACCCTACCATGAGCGAAGCTATTATGGAAGCTGCTGCTGCTGCTTACGGAGAAGTAATCCACTTATAAAAACAACATGAAGAAGATATTTTTTGCCCTTACTGTTCTTGGTTTTAGTACAACGCTAATCGCACAAACTAATGCCGACCTGATGAAGAAAGCATTGGTAATGCGCAATGCAGGCTTAAGCAAAGATGCATTGGCTATATTCCAGGGATTACTGAAGCAAGATTCAGCCAACATCAATTATCTTCAATACACATCTTACCTTATTGCAAAGGTATGGCACGATAAGACCGATGTAGATGCAAGCGTATGCGCTCCTTATTATAACCAGGCGCTATATCTTGCTAAAAAGGCATTAAAGGTAGACAGTACAAGTGGCGAGGCTAACTACGCCTATGCTTTTGCGGTAGGCGTTATAAATGAGACTGCCAGCAACAAACAGCAAATTGCCAATGCCAAAATAATGAAGGATCACATTGACAAATGCCTTAAGGTAATTCCGCACCATGGTGGCGCTTACCATTTGCTTGGCCGCTGGTGTAGGCGCCTTGCTGAATTTAATGGTGTAGAGAAGTTTGCCGTTAAAACCCTTTATGGTGCTACCCTACCCGATGCTACCTTTAAAGATGCAGCCGATGCATTTGAAAAAGCTATTGTTGCTGAACCTGATTGGTTGATACATTACTACGAACTTGCTTATACCTATTACGAAATGGATAAGTATGCCGATGCTAAGGTTTGGCTTAACCAGGCTATGGCCAACACCACCTTTAAGGGTGATGATGCGCAGGACGTAAAAGATAAGTGTAAGAAACTACTTGCTAAGTTAAACTAGGTACGGCACTGCTTCATGAAACAATCGATTGGTGCGTTGATATACAGGCTGCGAAGCAATATCCGCACTAAGCAAATACAGGATAAGTTCAACAAGAGTATTGCCAGCCATATCCCTATTATTGTTTACCAAATGGGCAAGGTGGCGTCTATGTCTGTTTACACATCACTTAAGGAGCAATATCCTGGGACTACACTGCACAGGCACGAATTAATACCTACCGAATGGCAGGATGCCACCTTGCTGAACCATACCAACAATCTTCATAAGCCCTTGCTCATTATATCAATGATGCGTGACCCTATTGCACGGAACATATCAGCTTTCTTTCAGAACTTTGAGGTTATTACAGGGGTTAAGCCCGCTGACTCAAAATTCTCCATGAAGGAATTAGAGACCATTTACTTTACCAACCCTAAGATGGATCACGATCCACCCTATACCTGGTTTGATAAGAATATTAAAAGGCATTTAGGTATCGATATATTCGCTCAACCCTTCCCTAAAGAAGAAGGCTCGGCCAGATTTAAGAATGGCAGTATTGAAGTACTGTTAATGAAGGCAGAAATTGACAATACCAAAAAGGAAAAACTGATTAAAGAATTGACAAGACTTAACAGTTTCGAGCTTAAGTCATCGAATGTAGGTGAAGACAAAGAATACGCAGGCATGTATTCTGAATTCAAGAAGAGCGTAACCATACCTAAAGAATATCTCGATACCTTTTATAATTCACCGGCAATAAAGTACTTTTATACCGATGCCGAGATAGAAAGTATGCGTAAGAAATGGAAGACCATTTAATTACGCCCTGCTTCAATTTGGGTTGTTGATTAACTATAAAAACAATTCGTAAATTATTGCTCGAAAGCCATTAGATTTGTATACTATAAATTAAAGCGCTTTAAATGAAAGCTATAATACTGGCAGGTGGTTTAGGTTCAAGGTTAAAACCTTTTACAGAAATTATACCCAAGCCCTTGCTGCCAATTGGAGAAAAAGCCGTTATGGAAATTCAGATGGAGCGCCTTAAAAAGCATGGGTTTGACGAAATTTTCCTGGCTACTAACTATAAAAGCGATTACGTAGAGAATTTCTTTGGAGACGGATCGAGATACGGCATTAAGCTTGCCATTAGCAGGGAAGAAAAACCGTTGGGCACAGCAGGCCCTTTAACATTGCTTAAAGATCAGCTTACAGAGCCATTTGTAGTAATGAATGGTGATATACTGAGCCTGATAGACTTTAGCAAGCTTTATGACTTTGCCACAAAAAAGAACAATCCGCTTACCATTACCATTAAAAAGATAATAACGCCTTATGCATTTGGCAATATTTTCTTTGATGGAGACCTAGTAACAAAAATAGAAGAAAAGCCTGATATTATTACTTATGCCCTCGCAGGTATTTATGTAATGACCCCTGCGGTATTCGATTATATACCACATGACACATTTTTCGGTATGGACTTGCTTATACGTGATCTGTTGGCAAAACATGTTCCTATTACCAAGTACGAGATAGAAGAATATTGGCTTGATATTGGTAAAATTGAAGACTACACCAAAGCGCAGGAAATATATCATACCCACTTTAAGTAAAGCGAATAATACCATCGATGAAAAAGATATTGATTACCGGTGCCGGCGGATTTATAGGATCACATCTTACCGAATATTGTGTAGAGAAAGGATATAAAGTAAAGGCTTTCCTGCGTTACAATTCAACTAATAACTGGGGTTGGCTTGAATACTCACCTTATAAAAAAGATATTGAAGTTATTACCCGTGATATACGCGATTTTGATTCCGTATCAAACGCAATGGAAGGCTGCGATGAGGTTTTTCACCTGGCAGCATTAATAGGTATACCATATTCTTATGTATCTCCACTGGCTTATATCAGAACTAATATTGAGGGCACCTATAATGTGTTGGAATCGGCCAGGAAACTGAACCTTTCGAATGTAATTATAACCTCAACCAGCGAAACGTATGGTACGGCTCAATATGTACCTATAGATGAAAAACATCCTCTGGTTGGACAATCACCCTACTCAGCATCTAAAATTGGTGCCGATCAGTTAGCAATAAGCTATTTCCGTTCTTTCAATCTACCGGTTAAAATAGTAAGGCCATTTAATACGTATGGCCCACGTCAATCGGCAAGGGCAATTATACCAACCATAATTACTCAGTTGATGCAAGGCACTGAAAGCATACAACTTGGCAGCACCACTCCTACTCGAGATTTAACCTATGTAAAAGACACCATTAAGGGCTTTCTGGAGATATCGAAGTTTAAATCTTTAAACGGCACTGTTACCAATATAGGCATGCAGGATGAAATAAGCATTGGCGACCTTGCGAAACTAATAGCCAAGCTAATGGATAAGAAGGTGGCTATAAAGGAAGACAAACAACGTGTACGCCCTTCGGGAAGCGAAGTTGAAAGGTTGTTTTGCAGTAATGACAAGATTGTAAAGAACACCGAATGGAAGCCTTCTTACGACTTGAATTCAGGATTATCTGAAACAATAGAATGGTTTAAAAAGAACTCTGACAAATATAAACCGGACACCTATAATATCTAGGGCCACGCTCTCCAAGGATATTTGAGTATTTTCGAACGACCAATATATTTGATGTAATGAAAAGAATGTTAGTTATAACGTCATGGGTAATGCCACCAGATGGCAGGATTCCAGCTTTTGTAATAGACCAGTCTAAAGTAGTAAGCGAAGAGTTTAATATTACATTTATTAGCTTCGAGCCAAAGCAGGTTGGGGTAAGATCTGTCCTCGATTTCTTTAATCCGATACAACTAAACAAAAGGTTGCTTAACGATAAGTTCCCTATTCTATCAGCTACTTACCTTCAATATTGGTTTATGCCTAAACGCGTAAACAAATACCTTAGAAAAAAGACTCTTAATAAATTAGACAGTGAGTTGAACTTATCAACTCAAAAAGACATTTTCATTCATGCACACTGTATGTTTTATGGCGCTTTTTGGGCGTATGATTTACATACAGCCTTTGGTACACCATATCTATACACAGAAAACAATCAGGTTACGTTAAGAGAAATCTCAAAAAGTAGGATAGACAAAGCACAACAGGTATTGAATAAAGCCAAAACAATTCTTACCCCAAGCCATGATAAAGGAAGGCAATTACTTAATCTTGGCTTTAGATTCAATTTTAATTTTATTGGGAATCTTGTTGATGAGCGGGTTTATTTTCCAAAAGAAAAGAAAGAAAGTTCAGTTTTCAAAATAATGACCATAGGAGCTTACCACCACCTTAAAGATCAAAACACAATCTTTGAAATGCTTAAGCTGCTTGATACAAAACAATACGATAGAAGCATTGAGTTTGTATATGCCGGCTATAACCGCTGGGGTGGTGACATGACCAACACCTTAAAAAAGAAGGTTGACACATTAGGGCTAAAAAACGTTAAAGTAACATTGGTGCCACCTGTTGCACGCCAAGAGCTGGTAAATATGCTTGGAGAAGCTGATCTGTTTGTTTTTTCATCTATCTCTGAGGGTATGCCTCTGGCTGTTATGGAAGCATTGGCAAGTGGTATACCGGTTTGTACCACCCAATGTGGCGGTGTAGATGAATTGATAACTGAATTTAATGGTAAAGTAATTCACCTTAGAGACTACAATGCCATGTTTGACTTTACTGAAAAATGTATAAAAGGCGAATTAAAGTTTGATAAGCAAAAAATAGCCCAACATATAGTGGCTGATTATGGTACTGAGGCCTTTAAGAGGAAACTGATGAAGTATTATACCTTTAATTAACCTCCACTAATCTCTCACTGCCCTTTTAAGGCGTGTCTTTAGCCCCCAAATAGACCTGACAATAAAACCAAAAGCAAAGACCCAATTCCGTGACTGTGTTTTATCCGGATTATCCAATATAGGCATAAGATTACCAAGTTTATATTCCTTTAACCTATTCATATAGTAAGCCTTGGTGCTTTTCAAAAATTCAAGGAGCAATGCATCATTATATATTTTCTCCACTTTATTAGCCTTCCAAATATCTTGCAAAAGTAAACTAACTTTCACCATATTATCAGAAGTAATTTCATCCCAGCCATATTTAACTAAAGCCCTAACCGCAAAATCAGTAGTATATAACTTACCATCAAAACTTATAAGCTTCTCTAATTGCCTTAGTCTTATTTTGTTTGAGTATTCAGTTTGTTTTGCATTTTGAGTGCTTGAAACCTGTCCCTGATGGGTTCTGTAATGCAATAAAACTTCGGGCAAGTTTTCAATTTTACCCAATTCAAGTATCCGGGTCCACAGATCGTAGTCTTGCGCAAATGCGAAAGAAGTGTCATACCTAAAAGCATATTCATAAAAAACAGTTTTTTTTATAAATGCCGTAGGGTGCGCTATGGGGCATTGGGTAAGAGCAAACAGTTTCACTTCATTATATTTCAAAGGCAATTCAGTTGAAATTTTCCCATTCGAAATGAACTTATAATAGCCGCCTAAAACCATAATATCCTTATTAGCTTCCATATACTCAAACTGAAGCTTAATTCTATTATCGACTGAAATATCATCTGCATCCATGCGTGCAATATATCTGCCCTTAGCTAAATCAATACCCTTATTTAATGACCTAGTAAGGCCAATGTTCTCAGTATTTATTACTAGTTTTATTCTATCGTCGTTATATGACTTAGTTATCTCAGCTGAACCATCAGTCGAGGTATCGTCAATTATAAGAAATTCAAAATCAGTAAAGGTTTGATTCAATATACTATCAATGGCTTCCCTTAAATAGGCTTCACCATTATACACGCTCATTATTACAGAAACAGCAGGCATCCTTATTAAAATTCAAACGTGTATTTATCCATCCAGATAGCCAAAATCAAAAGGATCCAGGTCTTATAATTATCCCTTTTAATATATTCCTGAATACCATCAAATGAAAGCACTTGAAATATTTTCTGTTTCTTGTCACCTAAATATTTATGCTTAAGTGCATTAACACTTTCTATTTTCAGCCAATGTTCTACGGGAGCCCCAAATCCTTGCTTAGTACGTGTTTTAATTTGCTGTGGCAACAAATCATCAAATGCTTTTTTAAGGATTATCTTATCAGAACTATTATTAATTTTTAATGTATATGGTAAGCTAATGCAAAATGAAGCAAAATCAACATCTAAAAAAGGGGAACGAAGCTCCAATCCATTCGCCATTGAAGCCCTGTCTGTTTTAACTAAAATATCACCTGGCATATAATCCTCTAGATCCATTCGTAAAGCATCATCTAAACTATTACTATTATACATCGAAATATCAAACAAAGGCTCCGAAACCCCTTTTAACCCAAGGTCTCTTATTTCTTTATTTGAAAAATAAACATTCTGGTTAAGGTGCTCATTTGCAATATAAGTACCATCGTCTACCATACCAGATAACTTAATCTCATCTGCATAATGGCTTTCAATACGTTTATTTATTTTACCTAAACCGTTCTTTATTGCCGACAGGTAAGTACGCCTTAACTGAGATTTATGGGGTGTTTGCATTTTTAAAAGTTGATGATACCAACTATAACCTGCTAATAACTCATCGCCCCCATCTCCAGTCAATACAACTTTCAGTTCTTTAGCCGCAAATTTTGAAATTAAATAAGTAGGTATATTAGAAGAGTCAGCAAACGGCTCATCGTATATTGATTGCATTTGCAATAACAATTCAGCTATATCTTCTTTTTTATCTTCAAGCACATTATGGCAAGTACCATACTTTTCGGCCATTATTTTAGCAAACGGTAATTCATCAACTCCCTTTTCAAAACCCAGAGAAAATGTTTGAATATTCCTTTTAAATTGACTTGCAGTGGCCAGCACAGTACTTGAGTCAAGACCGCCACTTAAAAAAACGCCAACAGGCACGTCTGCAACCAGTTGCTGATTTACAGATTTCATAAACAGTCTCTTTAGCTCTTCGGTAGCTTCACTACTATTTACAGAAAAATCAGAAGATGGTAAATGCCAGTATTTCTTTATACTAACCTTGCCATTTTTATAGGTTAGTTGATGAGCAGGCGGCAATATATTTATGTTACTGTATATAGTTTGGCGTGGACTTACATATAAATGCTTCATGTAATGAGCCACAGCGCTATAATTAAGAACAGGCTTTATTAGCCTTGATGCAAGCAGGGCTTTAATCTCAGACCCGAATAAAAACTCGCCGTTTTCGCCAATTGCGTAATAAAAAGGTTTTTCACCAAACCTATCACGTGCACAAATAAGTGCTTGCTCTTTATCGTTCCAAATAGCAAAAGAGAACATACCTGGTAGCTTGCTTACAAAATTTTCACCATATTTCTCATACAAGGCTAATATAACTTCCGTATCTGAAGTTGTTCTAAATTGGTAGTTCTTGATTGTGTTTTTTATATCCTGAAATCCATACATCTCACCGTTAAAAACAATGGCGTTTTTTTCCGAATTAGAAAACATAGGTTGGTCGCCCGTTTTGAGATCGATAATACTTAACCTGAGGTGCCCTAAGGCACAATTCTCAAAAAGATGATGATTTGAACTATCTGGCCCACGGTGCTTAATTGCTTGCATCATAGCTTTAAGGTTCGTTTCTAACCTTAAAACATTCGAACTAACTATACCGGTAATACCGCACATAACTTAAAGGTAATAAATTAAAGACCTTGGTTATTTATCACCTGAATTTATTTTATTCCCTTAAACGCCGAATCTCCCCAATTTGTCTTTTGTATATTGGTAAACCCTTGCTTGGTAAACCATGAGGTAATTTCAGCTTTTGAATGGGTAGAGGCATATTTAGGTGTTATGGAATCATACACATCCAATACCCTCCACTTTACATCAGGTATATATAAAACTGGAAGAAAGTTTTCCTCCACATATCTTACCATTTTTTTTGACTTTTCTGAAATCTTAGATATCCGAGGTAATAAAGGATATAATATTCGGGCAGAAAAATGAGCATATAATAAGGCAAGTTTATTTCCAAACAAAAACTCTGTTTTATTAATAGACTTTCTCACCCTATCCACTGAGCGAAAGTCGTAGTAAGAGTTTTTAGGGTAAACACAGCAAATTAAAACAGCCTGTTTCTTTAATATCCTGGCTAATTCAACAAAACCCTTGTATGGTTCAGGGGTATGATGCAAAACACCCATGGTATATCCAATATCAAATGAACCATCTTTAAATGGTGCATTTAAAATATCTCCCTGCACAATAAGCACATTCTCATCGTCTTTAAAATTATGACCAGCCTGCTCAACAGCGGTACTTAAATCTATTCCAATACTTATTCCACCTTTTTTCCGCACTACATCAATAAACCTACCGCCTCCACATCCAAACTCCACTGTCAATTTACCTTTAAACGCATCGTCATCAAGCAATGTTATTTTCTCGAACATGCTTTTAGTATGATTGTGCATCGGAGAATTGACATTTTCATTTTCGTATTGAACATTCGCCCATTTTGCCCACTCTTTACTAAAACTTTTAGTATATGAATCGCTTTTCACAAACCTCGGAATACCTCTTATGATTGGGTATGTATATTTTTTACCATGGGTATACAAAACACCCTCTTCAACACATCCATTCTCTTTTTCCTTTGTGACATCAAGAAATAACTCCTCCTTAGAAACTGGACAACGCAATATGCTTAAAAACAGCTTGTTCATTTACTTATAAAAATACTACTTTATTCATATTATTGAGTTTTATCTTTTTAAAGCCGCTTCTTAAGAGTTAGTTTAATAACCTGTTCCACTTCTCAGGTATTAAGTCAGATACTAAAAAGTCATTGTTCTCTTTATACCAAACAGCAGGACAAATAACGACCTTTTGTTTATAATTATTTAAATACGCTCCCCACCAACTAAATGAGCTATTCGCAATTATATTATGCTTACAGCTCGACATTAGCTTCAAATCAACCCAAGCCTCATTACCGCTTACATAATAATGTTCATAAGGGATATCAATATTTTTCTTGGTCCACTCAATGCCATCTGAAAACACAAAAAAAACAGGGTTTTTAATTTTTTTAGAAATTACCTCTACAGCGTTCTTATAATAATCAACCGAGCAAATTGTATGCGGGTCATTTGGATTATACACAAAGTCACCCCTACGAACATGCATTGAAACTGCATTACAATCGTTAATTTTATCATGCAATTTCTTCTGTTCAGCGCTTAATTCATTAGAAAACTTAAGGTCCATCCTTAACGTTTTCTCAATTCCTTCAAAATACTTTTCGCTTTGCCAATACCCAATTAAATATATATTATCAGGGTATTTTAATACAGCCGGTGCAAAATTATATACAGGTTCTTTTTTAATCTTTACTTCATTAGAAAATAGTCCATATATCCATTCCATTAACCTACCTTTTGGTGAATGATTTTGGGCCCTATTAATATCCTCTTGTCTGGCAATATCAATATTAACCTTAAACTTAGGAAGCTCGAAAGTTCTCACAACAAGATGTTTCTTGTTATCAAACTCTGAAATATCAAACTTGAGACAGGTTTTATGCTTTATTGCAAGATGCCGTCCTAATGCATATTGAAACAATTGATTACCTAATCCGCCTTCTATTTTAACAATGATCATAGTAATATATAGACACAGCTTCTAGCCTCATTTTTTGTGTTGAGCCACTTGTTTATCTATCCAATAGTATGTTTTTTCCATACCTGCTCTTAATGGTTGAGACGGAGCCCAATTCAGTTTTTCTTTTATAAGGTGATTATCTGAATTTCGTCCACGAACTCCAGTAGGGCCCTGAATATTTTTTATTTTTATTTTTTTGCCACTAATAGCAATAACCATTTGAGCAAAATCGTTAATAGCAATCATCTCATCAGACCCAATATTTACAGGGCCGCTAAAATCAGAATCCATAAAGCGTCGAACTCCTTCAATACATTCGTCAATATATAAAAATGAACGAGTTTGTTTTCCATCCCCCCAAACTTCAATCAAGCCACCATCCGGCACTTCACTAATTTTACGACACATAGCTGCAGGCACTTTCTCTTTCCCGCCTGTCCATGTACCTTGTGGCCCGAATATATTATGAAACCTGGCTACACGAACCTCTATACCGTAATTACGAGAGTAAGCAAAATAAAGCCTTTCACTAAATAGTTTTTCCCACCCATATTCACTATCCGGGGCAGCAGGGTAAACCGAGCTTTCATTGCATTTTGGGTTACCGGGTTCCAATTGGTTATATTCCGGGTAGATACAAGCTGATGATGAATAAAATATCTTTTTGACTCCGGATTTTACCGCAGCTTGCACTATATTAATATTACATAGCGCTGAATTATGCATCACGTTGGCATCATTTTCACCTGTAAAAATATATCCAGCTCCTCCCATATCAGCCGCAAGTTGATAAATTTCATCAATCTTCTCAACAGAGCGCTCCACTATAGCAGTATCTCTTAGGTCACCCAAAATAAATTCATCGGCGTTATTATTACCGAATTCATTTTGTTTTATATCTACACCGCGAACCCAAAAACCTTCACTTTTCAACCGGTTTACTAAATGGCCTCCAATAAATCCCCCGGCACCACATACAAGAATTTTTTTCATTGATCAGTTAAAGAAATAGTTAAAAATAAATATTACACACAAATATAACCCTTTTCCAAAACAGGTAATATTTGCAAAATATATTCACCTGCTTATTCCCTTATTTCGGGCCTGTACTTCAAAATTTTAGCCGGAACCCCACCCACAACGGCATATGCAGGAACATCCTTTGTGACAATACTATTAGCTGAAACTACTGCACCTTTACCAATTCTAACACCGTCAACAATAGTAACGTTGCTTCCAACCCAAACATGGTCTTCAATAATTGTGCCTATAATACTCGACCCACTTTTTGTTAAGGGTAAATCGGTATCAATAACATGACTTGATCCCGGCAGCGAAATATTGGGGCCTAATGATACATTATTACCTATTTTAATTTTACCACATATAAAATTATTAACTCCCAACCAGCAATTATCACCAACAACAAGCTCAATTGGGGAAATAAAGCAATTATATCCAATAGTTAAATTCTTCCCGAATTCTATATACTCCCTATTTCTAATAAATACTCTTTCGTATTTAACGAGAGGGTAATTAATCTTTTTAAATTTCCTTTTATATAAATAATAATACAAAAAACCGCTTAAATATTCCTTATGGTTATACTTAAATTTCCAAAACCTTAATACATATTTAACATTATTTCTAAATGTTAACATACCAAGGTGCGCGCGCTTTAACCCTTCAAAAATTCCAATTTTAACAAGTATATTTTTTACTGTTTTCTTAACCATTTTTCCTTTAATATAAAAATCGTGTTAAGATACGTATCTGCAAAAACCATATAGCCTTTAGATATTATTAAATCAATAACCTTGGTGTTTTTCTCACCAGTTCCATTTTCCGAATAAGACATTGTTTCCAAGCAAATTACGATTGGTTTATTTAACTCAAAATTAATAGAGGTAATAATACTCTCGTCCAATCCTTCAGCATCTATATTCAAAAAATCAGGGAAGCGATTATTAAAATGCTGCTTAAGAATATCACTTACTGTTTCAACTTTTATTGGAATTCTATTAACTATTTTAAAGTTATACTCCTTTGTCATTTTATTAGCCTCATCGTCTGAAAAAGTACTTAAAGTTGGTGGATTTAATATATTAAACATTAATTCCCCTGATTCAGTCCCGACACCACAGTTCAAATTCACATCCCGCTTTCTGTACTTTAAAAACTCAGGAAATATTTGAGGATTAGGTTCAATATTAATACCATGCGAACCTGTTTCATACAATATAGCTGTATTATTATAATAAAAAGGGTGGTGCGCTCCTATATCAATATACGTAGGTGACTTGATTTCTATCAAATCGAAAATAAATTTTACTATCAAGTCCTCCCCTGATTGAGAATAAGATTTTTTCTCCCATTTTCCCCCTGCTTTCTTAAACAAATGCCGCATATCCAAATTATATTAAATGAACATTATAAATTAAATATTTATTCGAATCACATTATTTTGCTAGCCAAAACATCTCGATTTCTCCATGCATTCAGACACATATTAAAATGCCTTTTATAAAAAGAATAGCCTAATGGAATAATGAATGGCAGTGATTTAAAAAAATACTTCCAGGGGTTTAAATATTTCCCATTAGCTGGCTTAGCAATATAATCTAATCCATTAATACCGGCATAATATCGGGGTTGTTTATCGATACTGGTTTTAAACCCAAACATTCTGATATATTTAATCAAAAAAAAACAATCAGACCAATCAAAATCCATATCCTTATGAAGCTGCATTAGATTCTTCTTAATAAAAAAACCATAAATCATAGAAGGGCATAATTTCCTCATAAATGCCTTTAAATCATTCTTGGTGTTAATACCAGTTAATAAGGGAATGCTGTCTTCAATTATGAAATCATTATTTTCCGCGTTAAAAACTGCATAGGTTGAAAAAAAAGCGCTTGCGGTACCAATATTATTGACATAAAACTCAATACAATCTGGAGCTCTGAAGTCATCATCGGCAGCCCACATAAAATAATCAGCACTTGCCTTATCTAAAACAAACCTGAAGTTAAACCCAGGTCCCATGTTCTTAGCTTGTCTATAGAATTGAATTCTATTGTCCTTTTTCTTAAATTCTTCCACTATCTGCTCAACTTCATTAGTAGGTGAGCCATTATCGGAAACTATAATTTCTAAATTTTGGTATGTCTGAGACGTTATACTTTCAAGTGCTTTTCTTAGACTTTTAGGTCTATTGTATGTGGGTATGCCTACACTAACTAATGGTTGCATTATTTATTACAAATTTATTATTACTAAATCAGACCTTTATTTTTATAATGATTAAAAACCGTATCGTCATTTGAAAAGGAATCATCTTTATTTATAAAAATACTAAACTCAAATGGCATATAATCGTTCCTTAGTATGATATTTCGAGAATATTTATATGCAATTGAAAGTATTTTTTCAGGACTGTTATTAAAATTACCCTCTTGCTTAAAGTTTACTTTATCAGAAATAAAATCAAAGGCCAGCCCATCCCTACATTTTTCCAAAGTTTTTTTTATAACATTTTCAACGTAAACATAATTGTCTTCATCCTTCAATTTAAAATTAAATATGCCAGATGCTATTGCATAATCAAAAGAACCATCAAATGAATGAGATAAAAAATCACCAGTATGGAACGCTATATCATCTTTTTGGTATATCTCTTTCCCTTTTTGAATCAATACGTCAACCATATCAATTCCGCAGTACGAATATTTTTTTGCTTTCCTTGATAAAACCAAATTCAAATCACCAAAACCACATCCTATATCAAGTACCCGCTTATTTTCAAAATTATATTGCGATGTAAGTATATCAAAGCGGATATCCTGTTTTCCTTTATTCCATCCAAGAGATTTTGGAGAATAACCAAATTCCTTAAAACGGTTGGTATATCTATTTTGCACTTCTTGCTTATCTTCTTCTGATAACTCCATTGATCTTAAAAAATATAATCTTCAGTTACTTTAAGTTCCATAATTTACGCGAATTCTCCAGCATTATCCTTTCTAAATCTTCTTGCTTCATTAAAGCTATATCGGCCATCTTTTGGTACTCTTTTATATGCTGTTTTGCTTCTCCAAATGGCCAGTCAGTACCAAACACAACTCTTTCGGGGCTATGTTTTAAATATTTAGCTAATGGTTTCATATATTCAGTATCTTCATAATACTTGGTGCTGATAGCAAAGTCAAAAAAAACATTCTTTAACCCACCGGCATGCGCTCTAAACTGCCATGATTCGTACCCCCCACCATGAGCAACTAAAACACTCTTATCGGGAAACTCCGTTGCCAGTTTAATAGTTAATGGAAGACTAATATTATACTCAATTCCTGTACCCCATGGAAAAGAATCCACTATAAAACCTGCTATAGAGTCGCCTTTGGATTTTAATAAGCTTATTACACCTGGTATGTCAGAAACAGTTAGCCTAGATATACGTGAATGGATTTTTACCCATTTTGATTGTTTTATGCGCTCGGGATAATTATCCGGCATATTATAATAAGGGACAATAACCAAATTATCAGGGATTTTATTCAAGTTCATCGAAACAACCTCTACCTCTTCCATGGTATTTAATATTAATACCCCACCTACCATATTTTTTTGGTCATCCATATGTTTTAACAGTGCTTCAATACCTTCGAGCGAAGGTTCTGTTATATGTATGTGCGAGTCGAAATATTTCATATACGTTCTAAAAATACTCAATTTGTAAGGTCGAATTTACAAACCTATCTAATTCAATTACTTCATCCCGCTCCTTAGCCATTAAAATATAATACCCGAGCCTATTTGTATCATCTGAGGCCTCTTTAATTTCATCGCCTTCTTTAAATCTTAGCTTAACCTCGTACACGTTTTTATTTTGCCTTATTTCTTCAAGTCCGTTAATCTTTTTAACCCGGCCGGGTTTTAAATCAAAAAAACCCAACATGGCTGATCTATTTATGCCAACAGGTATATTTACTTTTTCCTTATTCACGCTCTTAATAAAGCATTCGTATATATCAACTCCACTTACAAAAGGTGCTATTATCGATGCTATTTTATGTCCTCCTCCCCGGGCAGCTACTTCCAACAAAAAGGCCTCTCCATTAAAATACTTAAGTTCTGCATGAAATATACCGTTAACCAATCCCAATGTCTCAACTACAGTCTTTATATAACCAGATATTCCGGCAATTTGAACATCGTTATAGGCTGGAGGATAAATAATCTTCTTAGCCACGCATTCATTATACTTAAAATGTTCCTTTTCTGAAACAGCCAGTGGATAAGCAATACTATCAATACTAATACCTTCAACAGTTAATTCAGTCCCCCTAACAAATTGCTCCACTAATACACAACCATCGTCAGAATACTTCATAGTTTGAGCAAGATGCTCTCCTAACTGGTCAGGGGAATCTATCTTAAAAACCCCTAGAGAAGATTGGGAGGATATAGGTTTAATTATTAAAGGATATCCATATTTTTCTCCAAACAATTTAGCTTCTTGTATAGTAGATATTTTTTGATATTCATGAACTCTAATGCCATTTTCTTTTAATACCTCATGCATTAAAAACTTATCAGTAAACCTTTTGGCAATCTCAGGCTTAATACCTGCGTTTAAGCTCAATTGTTCGTTTAAATATGCTGCTATTGGTACAACCCTGTCAGTTTGCTCGCCTATAACAATTTTCACACTCTTTTCTTTAGCATACATTAACAAACCTTCTTTATCATTTGTATCGATACATAAAAATTCATCCGCAATATCCTTCCCTGGAGAACTTGATGAAATATCGGCTACTATAACATGAAAGCCCATTAATTTGGCCTTTTTAATAATATCTAGTTGCCATACTCCACCACCTAATATTAAGGCCTTTGTTTTCATTGCGGTTTCTTTTTGGCAAATAAGTAAAAAGAATCTCCCCAGCTAAATATTTCAGGTAGCAAAGCATCAAAAAGCAAAGCATACATCATTCGCAATTGATAATTTTTAATAACTCTTACTTCCCCGTTAGGCGATTGAACTGAACCAAAGAGAAATTTCATTGCTTTTTGTAAGAAAATGGGTAACTGATAAATAAATTCACCCCTGTTCTTATAATGAACAACCTCAAGATTATTTTTATTTGCCAGATAGCAGGCTGATTTTTTATTGAACCAAATAACGTGCCCGTGCTTATTTATAGGATCATTTATTAATCTCCATTTGCTCTTCAATTGTAAGGCCTTGCGCGAACCTATATCAGGACTCGAGTAAAAGAGTATGCCATCCTCATTCAATAGCTTTTCTGCTTTTTTAATGTAATCATCAACATTAGGTAGATGCTCAACCACAAAACAAAAGGTTATTATATCAAACTTGTCTTTATACTCCTGCTCTAGAAAATTACCAATAGTTATTCTATCCTTTACCTCATTAAATGCCTTATTCTTAGCATCCGGGTCAATTTCAATCCCCTGAATATCTGCTTTAGGCACAATTCTGTTAAATTCTTTCAGCAACCTGCCTGTGCTGCATCCAACATCCAGTATTCGTAAGTCTTCAGGCCTTTTTCCTGAAAGATTTACGCATTTTTTTGCTATATAATGGTAATAAGTTCCATATCGTGCATAAGCAGGTTCAAAAAATGAAGCACCCCACTTTTTTTTATTAGTAGTATCTGAAATATCCTTCGAAAAAACATTCTCGGTATTATATATCTCTTCAATATCTTCCTTTTTAGGGAACGGGTACATACTCGCCAGCCCGCAATGCTTGCACCTAATAATATCGAATTGGGTTATTTTCTTTGAAAAGTTTACATTGGGTACATGCAACACATACTCCATTTCAGCCTCTCCGCAAACCACACATTTATAGTCAGAAATTACTTTTGATGAGTTACTATTTTCTTGCTCCATCTTCAATATATCTACACCCCTCTTAAAAAATGCATAATAAACTGGCATACCTCTTTAACTGTATCTTCGGACATATCATGATAACTGGGCAGATTAATTCCCCTTTCATAAATATCATAAGCCACCTTATTAGACTCAACAGACTTAAACATTGGAAGAGATGATAACGGGTAAAAAAAAGGGCGGCTGTCAACGTTATTCGCTTTCATAAAAGTAAAAAAAGCTTCTCTATCAAAATTCAAAACCTTATCAAATACAACTGTAGGCAACCAATAGCTATTTAAAGTATCGGTATGTTCAGGGTTCATTTTACATTGAATACCCTTTAGTATATCAGCGTACCATGAATAAATCTGTCTTTTCTTCTCAACAAGGTCTTTTATTCTTTCCGTTTGAGCCAAGCCCATAGCGGCCTGTAAATTAGATATTTTGTATTTATAGCCATACTCTTTCATCCAAAATGTCTTACCATCTTTGGGGTTTCGTCCATGGTCATTTAGTATTTTAGCACGCTCGTATATGGCAGCATCATTGGTAACTAGCATTCCGCCTTCACCTGTTGATAAAGTTTTGGTGCCATGAAATGAAAAAACACCGGCATGACCTATACTACCTAACTTATTTCCTTTATACACTGAGCCTAAGCCTTCAGCTGCATCCTCAATAACTATTAGATTATACTCCTTCGCAATCTTCATAATCTCGTCCATATCGCAAATATTGCCATAAACGTGAACCACAATTATTGCTTTAGTTTTTGATGTAATTGACTCACGTATTTTTTGAGGGTCAATACACCATGTATCCTTTAACACATCAACAAAAACCGGTTTTGCGCCAATATATAACACAGGTTCAACACTAGCAATCCACGTAATTTCAGGTATAATTACCTCGTCGCCTGATTTTATACCTAATGCCATTAAAGCTAAATGGATGGCACCAGTGCAAGAGGCCGTAGCAAGGGCATGTTTTGACCCCAGATAGCCAGAAAAGGCCTTTTCAAACTTATGGATGTACTCATAGCACTTCTCACCCCATCCGTTCCTTATTGCATCATTTACATAAGAAATTTCAAGGTCAGTAATGGAAGGCTTATTGATAGGTATTTTTTTGCTCAATATATCTTTCATAGCAACTGAAATTCAGGAATAGCGACAACAAATTGCCCATTCCAGCCCCGAATATACGACAATTGATTAATTATCTCTTCCTTTATATTCCATGGAAGTATTATTACAAAATCAGGCCTTAAATCCTTTAATTCTTGTTCCGAAACCACTGGAATTTTGCTGCCTGGTAAATACTTACCTTGCTTATGGGGTGAAGCATCTACTACAAGTGAAATAGACTCACTGGTAACACCACAATAATTTAATAGCGTATTTCCTTTAGCAGCGGCACCATATGCCACCACCCTTTTTCCCTTTATTTTACAATCGTTTAAAAACTTAACGAAAATCGCCTTAATTGCTTCAGTCCTTTTTTGAAAATCTTTATAATAAGCTACCGAATTTACTCCTAACTTATCTTCTTTATCCAATAACACTTGCACCCTTTGTCCTATTTGTTTTGATGAATCACCTTTGTGCTTTGCATAAATCCGCAAGGATCCTCCATGTGTAGACAACTCATCTACATCGAACATCGCCAAATCATGTTTAGCAAATATTTTACAAACCACACTGAATGACAAATACGAAAAATGCTCATGATAAATGGTATCGAACTGATTATTAGCTACCAATTGAGCTAAATGAGGAAACTCCATAGTAATCACCCCATTATCAGCCAGCAATACCTTCAACCCTTCTACAAAATCATTAATATCAGGCACATGGGCAAGTACATTATTACCTAATAACAAATCTGCTTTTATTCCCTTTTCTATCAGTTCCTTTGCCAGTTTAACCCCAAAAAAATCAACTATTGTATTTATACTTTTTTCTATAGCCACTTTTGCTGTATTCCCTGTTGGTTCAATACCTAACACAGGAATATTCTTGTGCTTAAAGTATTGTAATAAATAACCATCGTTACTGGCAATTTCCACTACTTTCGACTTAGCACCAAAGCCGAATCTTTCAATCATTTCATCGGCATACTTTTTAACATGAGCAAGCCACGTAGTGGAATACGATGAAAAATAAGCATACTCATTACTAAATATCTCAATCGCTTTCTTAAACTCAGCTATTTGAACCAAGAAACAACTTTCACAAACAAATACCTTCAACGGGTATTTTGCTTCCGGTTTAGAAACATCAGCAGCGCTTAAGAATGAATTAGACGGAGGTGCTTCACCTAGATCAATAAATACAGTCTTTAATACCGCATTACAAAACCTGCAATTCATATTATCTCTGCTTATCTTTAATCATTCCTATATTCTTATCCTTCTCCGAGATCATAGAAACCCGGATCGGCCACTTTATTCCAATTTCTAAATCTAAAGCATTTAACCCACTTTCAAATTCAGGAGCATAATATTCAGTATGATGATAGAGTAATTCCGTATTAGCTTCAAGAGTTTGAAAACCGTGAGCAAATCCTTCGGGTATGTATATACTTTTCCTGTTTTCAGCACTTAATATTTCTCCATACCATTTTAGATAGGTGCTTGATTCAGGACGAACATCAACTACAACATCAAAAGCAGCACCTTTAATACATCTTATAAGTTTCATTTCGCCATGGGGTGCTTTTTGGAAATGCATCCCTCTAACAGTGCCTGCAACATTATTAACTGAATGATTAAACTGCACGAATTCCTTTGTATGCCCTATCGAGGAGAATTCCTTTTTGCAAAACACGCGAGAGAACATACCACGATCATCGCTTATACTATTGCTATCAATAATATAAACATCTTTCAGGTATATTTCTGTAAATCTCACCTTGCCCAGATTATTTTTTTATGTTTTGCATCGGCAATGTATTCAATGAGATTTGCAGACGACAACAAAGTACCAGATGCATAAAATGCTTTATACCAAGCTGAAGTTCTCATAACAGCTTTATCTATCCCCCATACAGGCTGCCACTTCAACTGCCTATGAGCTTTCGAGTGATCAAGCATTAAGATAGCTGCTTCGTGTTCTCCTGTTTTACGATCAGCAAGTATAGGAGAAATTTTCCCCCATCCTTTTTTCATCAAGATCAAAATCTCAATTACTGACAGACAATCCTTTTTATTGGGGCCAAAATTCCATGCATCAGCATATTCTTTCTTCCCTTCCAAAAGTCTTTGTCCTAGCAATAAATACCCTGAGAGAGGCTCCAGGACAAATTGCCAAGGCCTTACTGATTTAGGGTTACGAATGAGGGCCTTTTTCTTTTTAGAGGCAGCTTTTATCAGGTCTGGTATAAGCCTGTTCTCTCCCCAATCACCCCCACCAATAACATTACCTGCACGTGCAGTTGCTACTAAAATATTTCCTTTACTGAAAAAAGCTCTTTTAAAAGAAGCCGATAAAATTTCAACACAAGCCTTAGATGAGCTATACATATCGAACCCTCCTAATGGATCAGTTTCTTTATAGGCTTTAGTTGTTTCATTGTTCTCGTATACCTTATCAGTAGTAACGTTCACTATTGCCTTAACCGAACCACTTTTCCTCGAAGCTTCCAATACATTTAAGGTCCCTATTACATTCGTTCTGTACGTTTCAACCGGATTCTTGTACGATTCAATTACTAATGATTGCGCTGCAAGGTGGAACACTATTTGGGGCTTATGTTTTTTTATAACCGCATTAAGTTTTTTTAGATCACCAATATCACCCCTATAACTCTTATATTTTTGTTTCAGTAATTTATGATGTGATGATTTTGTCCCTTCATCAATAGAATAACCAATAACAGTCGCTCCCATCTGCATTAACCATAACGAAAGCCACGACCCTTTAAAACCGGTATCGCCCGTTATAAGAACAGTTTTATTTTTGTATATCGAATTGAAGAGCTGCCTCATTTCCAAAGCTTCCATTTGGCATTGCCACTTTCCCATAACTCCTCCAACTCTGTCCTATCACGCATAGCATCCATGCATTTCCAGAACCCTGTATGTTTATACGCACTTAACTGGGATGCTTTTGATAAAGCATATAAAGGCTCATCTTCCCACATAATACTATCGGCATTGTCAGGCAAATATTTAAACACACCAGGCTCTAAAACAAAGTAACCACCATTAACCCAGAAACCATCTCCACTAGGCTTCTCAATAAAGCTATTCACATTATTTGTTTTACCATCTATTTCTAACGACCCGAAGCGTCCGGCTGGTTGAATTGCTGTAACAGTAGCCACTTTCCCTGATTTTTCGTGCAGAGCAATCGTTTTTTTAATACTTACATCGGCAAGACCATCGCCATAGGTAAGTAAAAATGGCTCATTCTTCAAATAGGCTTGTACCCTTTTAAGCCGGCCTGCTGTTTGAGTATACATGCCTGTATCAACGAGTGTTACCTTAAATGATTCGGCACTGGCCTGTAACACTTCAACTTTATTATTGCTAATATCAATTGAAATATCAGAATTATGAAGGAAGTAATTCATAAAATATTCTTTGATCATATATCCCTTATACCCCAGACATATAACAAAATCATTAAATCCTTGAACCTGGTATATTTTCATTATATGCCATAAAATAGGTTTCCCGCCTATCTCAATCATGGGCTTTGGCTTAAGATGAGACTCTTCGGATATTCTGGAGCCAATTCCTCCTGCAAAAATCACAACCTTCATATTAACTGATTTTTTGAATGTCCCAATTTAAAATAGGCCTAATTACACCAGGTATTCTGTGGTGATAATCATGACCTCGCTTATTTAAATCTTCAATCACCTCAAACACCAAGGCTTCTGATTCCCAAAAATGGACTACAGTAGGATTTAGTGATGTAAGTGCGGCACCTATAACATAGACACCCTCATTTAACAGGTTTTCGGGAACCCACATTATTACTTTATATACACCTGGAGGAGTAAATTTAGGCGCGTTCCTATTTGTCCCAACAAATACATGTTCTCGTTTTGAGGTAAATAGGTGAACATTTGGATACAGGACATAATCATCTTTTAATATCTCATAAACATACTCGACACCTATTTTTTTATCAATAGTTGCAAATGAAATACCTTTTAAATTCTCGTCAATAAGCTTAACAGAATGAAGAATAGCAACATCATCTCCCGGATTATTTCCATTCTTCCAATCAACATAAACTCTACTTGTCTCTTCTGTTGAAAGGTATTGATTAACAATGTCCTGGGTATTACCTTTTGATACAATTCGTCCACCTCTTAAATATATACACTCGGTGCAAAGAGAATTTACAGCCGTCATATTATGACTAACAAATATTACTGTCCTCCCTTCGCCGCTCACATCTTTCATCCTGCCCATACATTTCCTCTGAAATTCAGCATCGCCTACGGCAAGTACTTCATCTACTATTAATATTTCAGGCTCCAAATGTGCAGCAACAGCAAATGCTAACCTAACATACATACCACTGCTATAGCGCTTAACAGGTGTATCTATAAAACGCTCCACTCCACTAAAATCAACTATTTCTTCAAATTTAGTCCGTATTTCCTGCTTGGTCATACCGAGTATAGCGCCGTTTAAAAAAATATTCTCTCGTCCAGAAAGCTCAGGATGAAAACCAGTGCCCACTTCTAAGAGGGAGGCTATTCGACCTTTAACTTTTATTTCTCCTATGGTTGGGCTGGTTACACGCGATAATATTTTTAGGAGTGTTGACTTACCTGCACCATTTTTACCTACTATCCCCAATACTTCGCCCCGATTAACACTAAAACTTATATCTCTCAGAGCCCAGATCAAATCAGAGCCACCTTTGGCAGACGGATCATTATCCTCAATAACTTGCACGTATGGATCTTCTTTTCCACGTATTTTATGTATCCAACGGGTTATATCCTGAGAAAAGGTGCCCGTACCTACCTGCCCGAGCCTATATTGCTTTCCTACATTCTCTATTCTAATTATCTCTTGGCTCATCTTATACTGTATCCATAAAAGTTTTCTCAACCCTACTAAATATTACGACAGAAATAAACACAGTTAGCAGCATAAAGCCAAAACCATATACCAGCCATATACCTAAAAATTGACCACTACCAATAAACATAAACCTAAATGTTTCGATAATTGAGGTAAATGGGTTTAACAACATTATCGCCTTTATTTTTGGCGGCATTGTGGAAAGCGGCAAGACAACGCAACTTGCCCACATTAGCAACTGAACCCCAAAACCAACTAAAAATATAAGATCTCGGTACTTTGTTGTTAATGATGATACTAAGATACCAAAACCAAGCCCCAAGCCAGCCATCATAAAAATTAAAATAGGTAAAAGCAACATGTAGGCCCATTGAGGGTGAACCTTAGTAGTAGTGTGCATGAAATAGACCCAAAGGACAATAAAAATAAGGAACTGTATACCAAACTTAAATAAAGTAGAAATTAAAACAGATAAAGGCATAATTAGTCGTGGGAAATACACTTTACCAAATACTCCTGCGTTAGAGGTGAATGTGGATGAAGTACGGGTAAAACAATCAGAAAAATAAGTCCATATCGTTATTCCACCGAAGTAAAAAAGCATTGGAGGCGCTCCATCAGTACTTATCTTAGCAATTCCACCGAAGATAAATGTAAACGTAAGCGAAGTTAGTATGGGCTGTACAAAATACCACAACGGGCCAAAAATAGTTTGCTTATAAGCCGCCACAAAATCTCTGCGCACCAATAACCCGATCAAATCTTTGTACTGCCAAATCGAAGCCAAATCAATCTGATACCACTTATAACGGGGTTTAATAACAAGGTCCCATTTTTCTTCTTCTTTCATTATTCTATCAAATACGTAAAATCACAGCAAATATATCCATTACCTACCTATCTACACTAGCCGATAATGCCTTATTTGCAGATTATCACAAAAAAAACATTACAGTAAGCCTAATATAATTATAAAAAAAGCCAAATAACAGGCAATAATAACAGTAAAAACAACAAACAGAACATCTAAGGATTATAACCATATATACATTTGACACATAAGGCCCATATAAAATATTTAAATGACTACTTTTGTTTTTGAATTATCTACCTTAAAACTTTTTTAGTAATTTTTTTTAAAGGGCGGAATGACGCATATAGAATTTTCGAAACACAAGTCGTTCCGTCAAAAGCTATTCTACTTTATAAGCAATAAAGTATGGCGAGCTATGCCTACACGATTAAAAAAATCACTTGAAGACCACTTCCTTTTTATAAAAGGAAAAAAATATGACCTCATAATTATTGATGACCTATTACCTATACCACTTACTCCCTGGCGTAATTTTGAGTATGAAAACTTAATCAGGCTTTACCCTAAATCTAAGGTTATAGTAGACTTTAGCAATACATTGCTTAAAGGAGAAAAGGAGTACTATCAACATTTTGAAGAATTGCAAAAAGGATATCCTTTATTAGCAGAAAAGCTAACACCGATAAGAAAAGGTACCTCAATTAATTCGAAGCTTGTTTACTTGCTTTTTTATAACAATATAAAAAGGTATTATACATTGCTAAAAAAAAACAAAGCATTTTTTGGCTTTACCTTATATCCTGGTGGTGGGTTTAAGCTTAATGATACTGCTTGTGATACCTTATTAAAGGAAGCAATTGGAGATCCCCTCTGTAAGTTTGTAATTACTGACCAGAAAGTTACGTATGACTATTTGACAAATATACTACAAATGCCTAAGGAGAAAATCTTTTTCATTTATGGTATTCCACTTCAATTTAAAGACACTAAGGAAACTGTTTTGCTTGAGAAAAAATATTTTTCAGGTAATAAGACTTCTATTGACGTGGTATTTATTGCTCATAAATATAGGCCTTATGGGAAAGATAAAGGCTTTGACGTTTTTCAGGAAGCGGTACTTGCATTAATAGATAATCCCTCCTTTAATTTTCATATTGTAGGCAATTTCACAAAAGCAGACCTTATTTACACTGAGATTGAAAATAGAGTTAAGTTTTATGGCCACATTGGTGAAGAAATTTTCAGTACTTTTTTTGAAGATAAAGACATTTTAATTTCGCCTAATAAGCCAAATGTTATCGCTCCGGGTGCATTCGATGGATTTCCGCTTGGATCTTCACTTGCTGGGGGGTTTAACAATTGTGTTATGTTATTAACCAACGAGCTTAATGAAAGCCCTGAAATATTCATTGACGGATTACATTATTTAAAAATCAGGCCTACTAATGAGGATATAGTTGATAAGTTACTTGTATTAAAAGGCGACAAGGAGAGAATGAAATTGATAGCAACAGAAGGGAAGAAAAGAATATCAGAGATTTACAATTATAAAAATCAAAATGCCGAAAGGCTAACAGTTATAAGCAAGTTTATTTAGCATGCCTCAGTGTATCATATTAATAATAGCCCATAAAGAGTTGCTTACCGAAACTGAAAAAGAATCGCTAAAACAATGCTTTTCTGTATTAAATAAGCATCCTATTCGACTAATATGCCCCAAAGGACTAAATGTAAATGAATATTTAAAAATTGCTCCCAACGCCCAATTTGACTTTATTGACCCAAAATGGCAATCGAATTATACTATGTTTGGCAGGCTCAAAATTGTCCCATTTTTGTACAAAAAATACAGACAATACCAATACATTCTATTTTATGAATTAGACGCATGGGTTTTTCGCGATGAATTACAATATTGGTGCAATAAAGGGTACGATTATATTGGAGCTCCATGGCTCGAAGGATGGAAAAATCCACTACCAGATGCTAAAATAATGGGTATTGGTAATGGTGGGTTTTCATTACGAAAAACAGAAAGTCATTTAAAAGTATTACGTAGCTTTTCTTATATAAGGAAACCCAAGACGTTATATAAAGAGTTCCTTTCAAAAAAAAACTTAAGAAGTTTTTTAACCCTGTTAAGCAACCTGACTGTAAGAAACAATACCTTTATATTATTTAATGATTACTATTTGCACGAAGATGTTTTTTGGGGTATAATTGTGGCAAGTAATTTCAAATGGTATAAGATACCTACACCTGAGGAAGCATTGAAGTTTTCCATTGAAGCCGGTCCATCAAGATTTATTACTGGACCAGACAAACTACCTTTTGGTTGCCATGCATGGCCTAAAATCGAACCAAATTTCTGGGAACGGTATATTCGTATTAAGGAATAGAGGCCTTACCGTAATGTTGCTTATAGCTTCAAAAGCTCTATTTGTTATCTAATTTTAGTTATATTTGAATTACGAAATAAATGCTATGCAGAAGAAATTTTTAAGAAATTTATTGGTATTTGGCATAATAATATGTGCATCTCCTTTATTTTCTCAACCGCCTCCCCCCCCCCGCCTCCGCCTCCAAATCCTTGTTGCTGGCCACCACCATGCATTTGCGGTATGCCGCTAAATAATGGAGCTTTTGTACTGATTGCCATAGGCTTACTTTATGGCGCATATGTCTTATATCGCGCTAAAAAGAACAGTTATATACAATCTTAATTATACCATCATATTTTTTGTGCATATACAAACAAATTATCAATTAACTGCGGTCATTATTTTATAATATAATGGAAACTACAGTTACCCCACCTTTAAAAAGCAACTCCTCTATACTCGAATCTCCTGAGATTAGATTGGTAATTAAAACTGTCCTTAAAAATTGGTGGATAGCGTTAATCTTAGGGGCTATAGGCTATTCTATTGGTTATTTTTACGCATATCGTCTGCCAGATATTTATGCTGCTCAAACCCAATTACTTTTTAAGTCAAACGACCAGTTTAATACTAATAGCGTTATAGGTAATTATGGGTCATACCAAGGCTATGTTGATAATAGTAACGAAATAAGGGTTATACAATCATATGACCTTATAAAAAATGTTGTGGATAAACTTAACATTAACGTTTCTTATTTTATTGAAGGGCGCTTAAGAAAAACAGAGGTATATCTTTCGGTTCCTTTTAAAATCACTCCATACTATTTAAATCCGGCTTTTTATGAGAAATATATCAACTTTCTTATACTCGACAAATATCATTTCAGAATAAGCTATTTAAAAGGTGAGCATGAATATAGCCAAGATGGAAATTTTGGTGATGATTTTATAAACGCTGATATGAAATTGCACGTATCAAGCTCAATGGATCTTGACCAAAATTCGATTGATGATGTAAAGCTTATTAATTATGAGTTCCAGATACATAACACACCTACCCTGGTTAATAAATTCAGAAGCTCATTAACAGTCAAAAATCTTGACTACACCAACATATTCCAAATAACGTTAAGCGACCTTATACCTAGCCGGGCCGTTACTTTCCTCGATACACTTGACAAGCTATATATCGAGTCTACTGTAAATACAGAATATCAACGAAATAAGAACACTATGAATTTCATTAACAATGAAATGGATTTTATTTCGAATATTATTGATACCATTGAAATGGAAATCGAAAATTATAAGATAAAGAGAAACATTATTGACATTAATCAGGAAGATCAGTCAATAATGAATAATTATCTAAACTCTAAGACCGACAAAAAAAAGATTCAGGAACAAATAGCATCTTTGAATGACCTAGAGCAATACATAATAGAAGGCAAGGATCCTGAATTTATGCCTCCTTCGGTTTATCTTAATGGCAATGATGCATTTATAGCGCAGTTAACAAGTCAGTTATATGGTATTCAGATGAGAATATTAGGTGCTACAAGTAGCGCTAATACTGAACAAAATCCCGTAGTTATTGATGGAAAAAAAGAATTAAAGCGCATATCTGAGCAACTGCTAACCTATATTAATAGCTTACGTAAAGCCCTTAATGATAAAATAGCGATGGCAGATTCATCTAATTTCACTTCCATTAGCACTATTAGATCAATGCCTGAGATAAAACGTGGCCTCTCAAATATTCAACGTCAAGAAGAAATCAACACCAGATTATATGACCTATTACTTGAAAAGCGAGTAAGTACAATTATCGAAAAATCCGCAATTATTCCGCAAACTAAAGTACTCGAAAAGGCCAGATCTATTGGTATCGTAGCTCCGGAAAGAACTTCTATGTACTACCAATTTATGTTAATTGGACTTATAATTGCTGGTATAATTATTGCAATAAGGTTATTTTTCTTTGACCATATTGAAAGTATTCAAGAACTCAAAGCCAATACATCTTTACCAGTTATTGGTGAAATCATTTCGGCCCCATTACTTGCTGAATTATCTTTTGCTATTGAAGACAATCCTAAGTCACCGCTTACCGAATCATTCAGAACATTGCGTACTAACTTACAATACATGATAACCGAGCCAGGTCAAAAGGTTATCTTGTTTACTTCAAATGGCCCATCAGAGGGAAAAACGTTCTGTTCCATGAACATTGCGGCTATTTTGGCAAAAGCTGACAAAAAAGTACTTTTATTAGAGTTTGACTTGCATAAACCCCGTATGCATAAAGTACTAAACATATCGCCGGATAAAGGTCTTACAACTGTTATTATTAAAAAGACCACGATTGAAGAAACAATTGCAAACACACAAATTCAGGGTTTAGATGTTATACTTTGTGGCCCTGTCCCACCTAACTCATCTGAACTTGTATTGTCGGATAAAGTAAAGGACGTAATAAACTACGGAAAGGCTCATTATGATTATGTTATTATTGACACTCCTCCTTTAGGTTTTATTTCGGATGCATTAATGTTAATGAAATTGTCAGATATTAATTTATTTGTGTTAAACACCAAATTTGCTGACAAGAAGGCGATACGGTATGTAGAAGAGACCGTTCACATTAATAAGATTACTAATTTCGGTTTTGTATTAAATAACGTTAAACGAAAAAAATCGAAATATTACTATAACCGCTATGGTTATTACGGCGGATATGGTTACGGTGGAGGCTATGGTGGGTATGGCACCTATGGCAATAGTTAATTTGGAATTAACTTAACATCTCTAACCCAATGCCATACACATTCTCAAGTATATTCAAAAATCCTCTTTATCGTTTTTTATTTAATGCTGTAATATTTTATGTGGCATGGTATTTGATTTATGAAATATGGATTCACCCTATTGATATTATCGATTTAAGGGTAGTAGCGCTTACTATGAATGCGGCACGAAGAATACTAAATTTACTGGGGTTCGTTACATTTCAGTACAAAACACGCCTTATAGGCATTGATGGCGCCGGTGGGCTTTGGATGGGTGATAATTGTGATAGTATTGAATTATGCGCAATTTTTATGGGGTTTATAATAGCTTTTCCTGGTTATTGGAAACAAAAACTATGGTACATACCACTAGGCTGGATAATTATAACTTGTATGAATATTTTAAGGGTTGTTGTACTTGCAATGATACAACGCTTCTGTTCAAAAAGCATCCTCGACTTTAATCATACATACACCTTCAACATACTTGTTTATGGAGCTATTTTTGGCATGTGGTATTTGTGGGTAAAAAAAATAGCTAAAGCACCAATTCTAAAACAGAGCAATTGAAAAAAGGCAGAACACTATTTTATTTGATTCTGTTTTCACTCTGTTTTTTTTTCCTGGGTTACTTTAGGAATTTTATATTTCTCAATATTAACGAAAGGGCTTCTTTGCTTTATTACAAGTCGGCTTATCCTCCACTCCCTGGCTTTATGAATATGTTTGAGTCTTATAACTACAATCAATTGGTAACAGCAAAATGGATTCTCACTCTTTCATTTACTCTAATATACGCTTTAGTTTCAGCAACATCACTCTACCTTGTTTTTAACGCGCGTCAAGTCGCCTTCATTGCTTTGGGTCTTTATGGTTTACTATTTACTATTTCCTTGGTTTTTATAATTTTGGGTAGAGTTTTTTTGCAGTTTTATATCCATGGCTTTAGTATATCACGTAACATCACGCACTTCCAACAGTCGCCGGTAATTACTATTGTACTATTGCTTGGAGTCTATTATTATAAAAACAACAAGTAGCCTGTTGTTTGTTTTTTTACGCTAATTTTATCTCAGTATTAAGGGGGGGACTCCTGTAACTCATTTATAATGTCATTGCTAGAAAAATTAAAACATCCATACGTTCCGGCATTGCTTTTTCTATTTCTATATCTTTCTCCAAATTTATTTTTTGCTACACATGCTCGTTATCTCATTCATGATAACCTTAATTCAAATGTGGCATGGGCAAAAGTTTTGTGCGATAGCGGAACGTTATTTGCATCGAACCATACCCTAATTCCCAATATTTGTTGGGGGATACCTCGTGGAGTTATGGAATCGCAGTTAAATATCGGCATATTATTGGACACAATTTTCTCTCCACTTGTTGCTTATAACCTTAATATTATCATAATGCACTTGGTTGCATTTATGGGTATGTACCTGCTTCTTAGCCGGTATGTTTTCAAATACTCTTATCCTTTTTATTATGTCGCAATTGCATTATCATTTGCCTTACTGCCATTTTGGCCAAGTGGAGGCTTATCAGTTGCCGGGCAGCCTTTGGTGGTGTGGGCTTTGCTTAACATTTTACACAAGGATTATTCTTTAAAAAATTGGCTTATCATTTGCTTTTTTCCGTTCTACTCAAGTATAGTACTGAATAACCTTTTTTTTGCATGTGGGCTTTTACTAGTTGTATTAGGTAACTCCATCATAAATAGGCAAATAAATTACAAGGGTTTACTCGCATGGTTAGTTTTTACAATTGCAATGCTAGTACCTGAATATCGCCTATTTTACATGCAGTTTATTGACAAAATAACAAGTAGTCGAAGCACTTTTTTTCAGTTTCTGCTTAACATGAAAGGGGTTATGGGTGAATCATCAAAACTGTTTTTAAAAGGCCAATATCACTTTTACAGTTTTCAATGGCCAATAATCATATTAATTTCATTTATTGCCTTGCTAGTTGTTAAAAATGTAACTAAACGTTTTTTTTTATTGATGTTTCTTTTATGTACATATGCCTGTGCCTTTTTAGATATATTACACAAATCAGCTATAATTTTGCCCTTATTAAACCTATTTGGCCAATTAAAGTACGTTCAGTTTAGGTTTATATGTATGATGCCTTTGCTTTGGCACCTTATATTCGCTTTATCGATATTAATTATCATTTCACGTTTCCCCAAACTTAAAATTGCCCTTTTAAGTATAATTCTACTCAATATTGGTTTTACAGTGTTTAATATTTGTCCTTATGATAGTTCTGATAGCATATTTACAGAAAATGCTTTTTACTATACATTCATAGATCGAAATGATGGCGATCACGCCACATTTAATAATTATTATAATCCCAATCTTTTTGCTGATGCTAAAACCAAAGTTGGTTATGATAAACAACAAACAATTTGTCTTGGTTTTCAGTCAGAAATTGCGCAATACAATAATATTTATACTATTAAAAGCTCGTCTTCTTTTCTGCCAGACGATAAAGCCAGCCAAATACATGATCTTTTCGAACCGGTATTAATCACTCTTAACTGTTCTAATTACTATCATTACGATTCGGTTAATGTTATGAAGGCTATTAAATACCAAAATGATACTGTAAAATGGAGAAAACAACCCATTGGTTATTTATTTTCCGTTTATCCGGTAGATAATTATAGAAGCTTACGACTCGATTCTATAGGTTATGTACCCAATCCTGATAAAGGAATGATTCCGGGTCTATATCTTTTTAAATTCAGAGGAAACTGAAACTATATCAAAGACATAAGAGATGTTTAAAACACAATTTCATCTTCATGCCAAATGAATTCAGTTTTTTCCGCTTCTTCAAGTAAGGCTTTTATAAACTGATGGGCATGCACTGCCTTATTGGTCCCTTCAGGGTTACTTACTAAAAGGGCACGGTGTACATGACTTCTGCCTTGTTGTATGCTTGGTACATTTGAATGAAGATACTCCCAGCGCAGCCAGTTTTCATTTTTAAACAGCTTTAGAGTCTCGCCTTGTACTTCAGCTACTGCCTTCCACATATCATAAAAAGCTTTGTTTTTATCAGTACTTATAGAAATAGGGTGTCCTAACGATATGATACGCTGAACGCCTGCGTTTTTTGCACCTTCGATAACTGATTTATTAGCCTTAATGTGTTTTTTCAGGTGATATAGATCGGGTTCGTGTAAACATATAACTACATCATGCCCGGCTGCATGTTTGCTTACATCATTAACATCCATCATATTACCCTGAACGGATTTTAAACTATGGTATTTAAGATTTATCTCTTGAGGATTAGGAACAACTAAAGTAACACTATGTCCTCTTACCAGGGCTTCTGCTGCTACCTGCTCTGCCAACCTTGGGTCGGTTCCGAAAAGCGCTATTTTTTTGGTGATCATGGCTTTTAGTTTTAAAGGTTAAAACATCTTACAAAAACTTTAAGCAAGTTACCTCTCATTTCTGCTTTTTTTAAAGAATTTCTATAAGTGTAAATAAATTGCAAGCAAACCACAAAAAAGCTTCGGCAAATACTAAAAAGGACAAGATTTAAATCCCTTATCGCAAACAACTATTTCATTATCAGTCGAATTAATAAAACATTATCTTTGTTATTAACCATAAATCCTCCATAATGAAAATATCTACTTTAGTATTATTGGCATTACTTTGCCTACTACAATTTACCGCAAGGGCGCAATCAACTTATAGCTTTAAGGTGCCGCCTCATACTTCTGTATCACACGATGGGCAGGACGAGGGCTCCGTTACTGATATATATACCGTATATGACCCTAAAGACACTACAGCAATGAAATACATTGTAAGCATTAGCGAATACCAAAGTGGCGAAATAACCTATGATGAAGTAATGTCTGAGGATTTTAAGGATGGGTTCCAGAAAAACTGCAGCTGTACTATCATCAGTACTAACCCAGTTAGCTATACAAACTTTAAAGGCATTTGCTACAATGTAAAGTTTGTTACAAATGGTGTAACACTTGTAGGCTATTCTTATAACGCGGCCATTAATGGCAATGTGTTTAATATAAGCATGCTTATTAAAGGCGATAGCGGCCTTGATGCCTTTAAGCCAGACTTTGATGGTATATTGAACTCATTAGCCTTCAAAAAATAAACTTCTACTCTCAATTCCTTAATAATCTAACATACTACGCTATGAAGAGCTTTACTCTATTTTCAATTATTACCATGCTTACGTTGCAAACTATGCGGGTAAATGCTCAGGGCAAAAACTATGCATTTACTATACCGAATAATACCACCATGAAGCACGAGGATAAAAGTGCACGTGAATTTAGTGATGTATACACTGTGCATACCGATTCAACCAATAGTGGCATGAGCTTTATAATGAGCATAACTGCTATTAAAACAGAAGAAGGAACTACGATGGAACAAGTTATGTCACAAAGCTTTGAGGATGGATTCTTAAAGAAATGTAGTTGTTGAATTACTACCAGTACACCTGTTACCTATGAACATTTTAAGGGAGTGCGCTTTACTGTAAATATAATATTAATGGAGTAGCTGTTTCGGGCTATACTATAAACACAGCTATAAATGGCACCTTATTTAGTATCTCCATCGACATACCTGGCGACCAAGGCATAGAGGTTAGGTTACCTGAATTTAACCGTATATTAAACTCTATGAAGTTTTTTGAATAGTGTAATTAGGATTTAGCCAGCAGATATAACTAATTCATCATCTTTCATTTATAGTTTATCGATTTCTTAACCTAGTTCAATTTGCCGTTTATATATTTTCTTTACTTTTGACCAATTTTGTTAAAAGGTCAGTTTGTGGAAAAGGAAGAAAAAACAGCAATACCAGCCGAAAAGCTATCGAAAATACTCGATATAGCTCAAAAGCGCTTTGCCCGTTTTGGCCTTGCTAAAACCACCATGAGTGATATTGCCGATGATCTTGGTGTATCTAAAGCAGCTCTTTACTATTACTTTCCTGATAAGGAGTGTATTTTTAAGAAGGTAATGGCCCGTGAGCAAGGTAGTTTTTGCGGGCAGATGCAAAATCTGCTGGAATCGAACAAAAAGATCGATGCCCTACTTACCGATTATATTGAACACCGTATAGAATACCTGAAAGCCCTTTTGAACCTTGGTCAATTAACTCATGAAGCTTTTAGTGCCACCAAACCACTTTATGCCTCATTAGGTAAGGAGTTTTTTGAACGCGAAAAGAGCATGGTAGCCAAACTACTTCAAAAAGGCATTGACAGGAAAGAGCTACAAAAGATAAATGTTGATGAATACGCCGGTTTTTTTGTACACGTTTTACGCTCACTTCGCCTTTATACCTTAAACCTGGAAGAGCTTTGGAAACAAGGCAATATTGATAAAGAGATCAAGAAAGAATATCTGTTCTTCACTAAAATATTTTTAAAAAGCATCGAAAAATTATGAACTCCACTGCAAAGATGAGTAAGTTAGTTTCTGCGCTGGCATTAGTGTTGCTGGTTCAAGCCGCTTATGCCGCCGACACACTCAAGTCGCACTTTATTACTATGGATAGCGCCATAGCAATGGGAATAAAACATAGCCATTCGTTAGCCATGGCCGAGGCCCAGGTTTCAGAATCGCAGGCTTCGCTTAATGAAGTTAAGGATATGGTAATGCCAAATGTGGATGCAGGGCTTGCTTATACACGCCTTAGTAATATACCTACTGAGTATATTAACTTTCCGGGCTTCCCTCCTATTCCATCTACTGCCTTGTTCCCGGTTATATTAAACAACTATGCCGCTACCATTTCGGCAAACGAAAGTGTATTTAATGGCTTTAAATGGAAGAATGGCGTATTAAGTCTTGACTATGCAGAAAAGGCCAGCGAGTATAACATGCAAAGCAAAAAGAGCGATGTATCAATAAACATTATTACAGCCTACCTTAACCTGTTTAAACTGCAAAAGGCAAAAGTGCTGATTGATGAAAGCCTTAATGAAATTAAAGCCCACGTTAACCAGGTAAGCGACTTTGCAAGCCACGGCCTTGCTACACAAAACGATGTGTTGCGCACCAAGTTGCAACAATCGAACATTGAGTTAACTGAAATTGATATTGAGAACCAGATTGAAACGGTTAGCTATAACCTGAATATTATGCTTGGCCTACCTGAAAACACACGTATACAAATAGACACTACAACCATCATGGCCGACAAAACCCTGCAACCAATGCCTGTTTACATGCAAAGGATAGCAGATAACCGTTATGACATAAAGGCTGTAGAAATGCAGGAAAAAGCTGAAGAAGCAGGCATTAAAGTCACTCAAAGCGATGTGTATCCTAAGTTAATGGTAGGTGCCGATTACAATTACCTGCGCCCTAACCCACGTATCATTCCGCCGTTAGACCAATTTCAACCATCATGGGATATTGGTATTAAGCTTACCTATAGCCTTACCGGCCTTTATGATAATAAGCACAAAATGCAAGAGAGCCGTGCTAAACTGACCGTAGCACAAGAAACGTATAGCCAACTTACTGAAGGCGCTAAGATGGAGATCAACCAGAACTATATGCAATACAAACAAGCTTTACAAAAGATTGATGTATCACAAAAGTCGCTCGACCAGGCTAACGAAAACTACCGCATGGAAAAATCGAGGTACGATAACCGCGTTGCCTTGCTTACCGATCTGCTTGATGCCAATAACTTCTTACTCAATGCCCAAATAAACCTAATATCGGCACGTGCCGATGCGCAAATTGCTTATTACAGCTTGCTGAAAGCAACAGGCGACCTTATTAATAACAGTACTACTTCAAAAAAATAACACATCACACATTATGACAAACGAAGAAACCACAGCAGCAAAACCAAAGAGAAAAATAGCTCCTTTTATTTTAGGCGCAGTATTTCTGGTAGCCATTGTAATTGGCGTTAAAGAATACCTTTACTACAGCACGGTAGAGAATACAGATGATGCACAGGTATCGAGCAATATCGATCCTGTTGTAACACGTATTACCGACTATGTAACCAGCATCAACTTTCAGGATAATATGCCTGTAACCAAAGGACAGGTATTGGTAACCTTAGATGATAAGGACCTGAAATTAAAAGAACAACAAGCTGAAGCTGATTTAGCTAACGTGTCATCAAATGTAGATGTAGCTAAGGCTAATGCTGAATCTATGGGGTCGACTGTTGCGACCGCAAAAGATGAAATTGAAGCAGCTCAAATTACCTTCACCAAGGATTCTCTTGACTTTGGCCGCTACAAGAGCCTTATAAAAGATGGTTCAATTACACAAGAACAATACGACAACTCGAAAGCGGCTATGGAAGGTGCTTCGAAACAAGTTGATATTGCACGCCGTAAATACGAATCGGCTGAAAAGCAATACCAGGTGGCACAAGCTAACTTAAGCTCATCGCAAACCAATGTTGCTATTAAGCAAAGCGCGGTTGATTATGCTAAGCTGCAACTATCATACGCTACTATTGTAGCACCAACCAGTGGTAAGGCATCAAAGCGTTCTATTGAAGTAGGCCAATTGGTTCAAGGCGGTTCTCCATTAATGGCTATTGTAGAAGATAGTATGTGGGTAGAAGCCAACTTTAAAGAAACCCAAATGAACGATATGAAGGTGGGGCAAACTGCGGACGTAGAAATTGACGCATTAGATGGCAGAAAAATAACAGGAACCATAAGCACCTTTGCCGGAGCGACCGGTACTATTTTCTCTTTACTTCCACCAGATAACGCAGCGGGTAACTTTGTAAAAGTAGTACAACGAGTACCGGTTAAAATAGTATTAGATACCAAAAGTGACCTATACAAACAACTCCGCCCTGGCCTTAGCGTTGAGGTGACTGTAAAGGTAAAAAACAAGTAGAAAGTTGTTAGTGTTTAGTAATTAGTTTGAGCCCCGCAATATTGCGGGGCTTTTTTTTTCCATTTCCTTCCGTCACAACGGAGGGCTGTAGTGAGGGTCGTTTATACCCCAACCCCCTAAAGGAGCTAAAGAACATTTTGTATATTTACATAAACACTACCACATAATGCATACAATACACAAGAAAAAACTCTTAATACTTCTATTAGGTATATTAACCCAGCAGTCTTTTGCCTGCTTAAACTATTTCTACGACCTTAATAAAAAAGGGAAATTGGTTATGGTTAATAATGGTTGGGAATATCCTTTCAACACCAATTTTAACCCAGAATTAAATTATAGCAAGTTAAAAAGAATAGAGGCTAAACTTAAAACCGAAAGGAACTATATGCTCCTTTCTGATTATTCTATTTGCCTAATGAAGTTAGGAAAACCTAAAGAAGCGCTAGCTCTGCTATGTGAAATATATAAACACTACCCAAATGACTATAAGATTGCGGCAAATATTGGCACGGCTTATGAATTAAACAATATGCCTGATAGCGCCTTAAAATATATTAAACGAGATATTGAATTGAACCCTAAAGATCACTTCAGTAGTGAATGGGTACACGTAAAAGTATTGGAAACAGAATTGGCCCTTAGAAAAGACCCGAACTATCTATACAAACATACAGTATTAGAATTAAGCGAGAAACAGAAAAATGACAGTGCCATATTTTATCAAGTCTTTTATCAGGTAGACGAAAGGTTTCCTTTCAGTCCATCACCAAATGAAATAATGGCAAGCCTTTTTATGGACCTTGCAGATATGATGGCAAACTTAAAAAGCATTGAATATGCAAGAGCTTATTATCATATTTCTAAGGACTACTTTGGTAACCAATCGCCAGAAACACCAAGGAAAATAAAACAAATGGATAGTCTTATTAAAAATTACTGGTCAGTTGAACCTAAGGAGTTTATTCCTGGAGAGCCAAGGGATAATCATAAGGTGCAAGGAGTAAATTATAAAAAGCTATTAGGCGATAATAACCAAGAACATTATATTGTTAATTGGAGCAAAATAAACACTAATGTGGCTACTCTTATATCTATGGTCGATTTTAGCATTAGTCCTGACAAAATAAAGAGACAGGACGAAAAG